>NZ_JBSVZB010000027.1:0-120272 GCF_054072015.1 Cupriavidus sp. CP313
CGGATATAAGACCGCAGCCGATACCTAACACGCCAAAACGCTTAAACCAAACCTTGGCATCCGGGGCGGTGTTCATATAAGGGGAGCAAACCGCCAGCGGGAGGACGTCTGCCGGCAAGCGCTAGCCGCGCCGCTCCGCCCCCACCCGCAGCCCGTTGAACACCACCAGCAGGCTCGCGCCCATATCGGCGAACACCGCCATCCACATCGTCCCCATCCCCAGCACCGTCAGTACCAGGAACACGGCCTTGATGCCGAGCGCCAGCGCGATGTTCTGCGTGAGGATGCTTGAGGTGCGGCGCGACAGGCGCACAAAGGCCGGGATCTTGCGCAGGTCATCGTCCATCAGCGCCACGTCGGCCGTCTCGATGGCGGTGTCGGTGCCGGCTGCGCCCATGGCGAAGCCGATATCGGCACGCGCCAGCGCCGGTGCGTCGTTGATGCCGTCGCCCACCATGCCGATGCGGCCGCCGCGCGCGTGGGTGGCGCCGGCAAGCGCCGCAATGCCATCGGCCTTGTCCTGCGGCAACTGGTTGCCGCGCGCCTCATCGATGCCGACCTGCGCGGCAATGGCTTGCGCCGTGTGCGGATTGTCGCCCGACAGCATCAGCGTCCTGACGCCCAGTTCATGCAGCTCTGCAATCGCCTGCCGGCTGGTGTCGCGCACGGTATCCGCCACCGCGAACAGCGCCAGGGCCGTGGCGGCGCCGTTGCCGTCGACGCGCGCCAGCAGCACCACGGTCTTGCCCTCGCGCTCCAGCGCTTCGAGCCGCGCCTCCAGCGCCGGCGAGCAGGCACCCATCTCATGCACCAGGCGGTGGTTGCCCAGGCAGTACGCCACGCCCTGTACCTTGCCGCGCGTGCCGCGCCCCGCCAGCGCCTCGAAGTCGTCCACCGGCAGCGTGCCGATCCCGTCGGCCGCGGCCGCCGTGGCCACCGCGCGCGAAACCGGATGGTCCGAGCGCGCCGCCAGGCTGGCAGCAATGGCGCGTGCCTGCGGCGCGTCCTCGGCCAGCAGCGCATGGTTGGTCTGCGCGGGCTTGCCGTGCGTGATCGTGCCGGTCTTGTCCAGCGCCACCCAGGCCAGGTGCCGGCCCTGCTCCAGGTACACCCCGCCCTTGACCAGGATGCCGCGGCGCGCGGCCGCGGCCAGCCCGCTGACGATGGTCACCGGCGTGGAAATCACCAGCGCGCAGGGGCAGGCGATCACCAGCAGCACCAGCGCCTTGTAGATCCAGTCGACCCAGGCGCCGCCGATGGCCAGCGGCGGCACCACCGCGACCGCCAGCGCAATCGCGAACACCGTGGGCGTGTAGATGCGCGCGAACTGGTCGACAAAGCGCTGCGTGGGCGCACGGCTGCCCTGCGCGGCCTCCACCGCGTGGATGATGCGGGCCAGCGTGGAATCGCTGGCGGGCGCCGTCACGCTGTACTCCAGCTCGCCGGACTGGTTGATCGAGCCGGCGAACAGCGCATCGCCCTCAGCCTTGTCGACCGGCACGCTTTCGCCGGTGATGGGCGCCTGGTCCAGCGCCGACTGGCCGCGCACGACCTTGCCGTCAAGCGCGACGCGCTCGCCCGGCCGCAGCCGCACCAGCGCGCCCACGGCAACGCCAGCGGCGGGCACGGTGTCCCAGCTGCCATCGGCGCGCCGCACCGTGGCCTGTTCCGGCGCCATCGCCATCAAGCCGCGGATCGCATTGCGCGCCCGGTCCAGCGAGGCCGCCTCGATGCGCTCGGCCAGCGCGAACAGCACCATCACCATGGCCGCTTCCGGCCACTGGCGCAGCAGCAGTGCGCCGGTGACGGCAATGCTCATCAGGGCATTGATGTTCAGGTTGCCATTGCGCAGCGCGATCCAGCCCTTGCGGTAGGTGGTCAGCCCGCCCAGCGCCACTGCCGCCAGTGCCAGCACGGCAGGCAGCCACGGCAACCCCAGGCCCAGCCACTCCGCCGCTTCGGCACCCAAAGCGGCCACGCCGGCCAGCGCCAGCGGCCACCAGGGCTTGCTTGCCGTGGATTGCGGCAAGACTTGCTGCGCGGCCTCGGTGCTCAGCGGCACCGGCTGCATGCCCAGGCTCTCGATCGCCCTGGCCACCGGCTCCGGCGACGGCAAGGTGTGATGCACCGTCAGCACCCGCTGGATCAGGTTGAACTCCAGCGCCGCCACGCCCGCCATGCCGCCCAGCTTGCTGCGGATCAGCGTTTCCTCGGTCGGGCAGTCCATCGCGTCGATGCGCCATGCAGCGGTCTGCGCGCCGGCGGGGACGTCGACCGATGCGGCGGGCGTCAGCGCAACCGTGGACGAGCAGCCGCCGCCACAGCAGGCGGAAGCCGCCGGTGCTTGCCGGGCCTCGGCATGGCCATGCCCATGATGATCATGGTCATGGTCGTGGTGGTGATGGTCGTGATCATGCCCGCCATGCCGGTGGGCGGCGCCATCGTGCGCGTGGGCAGCGTGATCTTGAGGAAGTGCGTCCTCAGGTGACGTGCGAGCCATATCTTGTTGTTCCCGCTGGTTTAACCTGATGACATTGAAGACCCTGTAGCGACTACAGAGTCAAGCGGCATGGCAGCGACCGCGGCGCCATGCCGCAGCGGCGGGTCAGTGCTCGCAGTTGACCATCCAGGACATGCCGAAGCGGTCCACCAGCATGCCGAAGCCTTCGGCCCAGAAGGTCTTCTGGTACGGCACCACGACCTGGCCGCCTTCGCTCAGGCCGTCGAAGATGCGCTGGCCCTCGTCCTTGCTGACCGCCCCCACCGACAGGCTGAAGCCGCTGAACGCCGGGCGCTCGCCGCGCCGGCCGTCGGACGCCATCACCTGGTTCTCGCCGAACTGGATATTGGCGTGCATCACCTTGTCCTTCCAGTCATCGGGAACCTCCATGCCGGGGCTCGGCGGGGCATCCTTGTAGCGCATCGCGAACGTGACCTGCGCGCCCAGCACCTTGCCGTAGAAGGCCACGGCCTCGTCGAAACGGCCGCCAAAATCCAGATAGGGTTGCACCTGCATGTCGCTCTCCTTGTGAATGGTCGATCGGGCTGCATGGCATTGGCTGTTCGCCCGCGCGCCATTATGCGCGCGTGCCGGCCAGGTGCAAGCGCCCGGCCGGATTCAGGAAACCGCGGCGGGGGCCGGGGCAGGTGGCGCGGCAGTGGCCAATGTCTCGGCGGGAAATTGCAGCGAGAACATCGTTTCGCCTGCAAGGCTGCGCACCGTCACGCCGCCGCCATGCAGCCGCATGATGGTGTCGACGATGGCCAGCCCCAGCCCGGTCGACGCCGCCGAGTTGCGGCGCGACGGATCGGCCCGGTAGAAGCGCCCGAAGATATGCGGCAGCGTCTCGGGCGGGATCGCCGGGCCGGCATTGGTCACGCGGATGCAGGTCGTGCCGCCGCCCGGCGCCGGGGCGCGCTCCACGTCGAGCTGCACCGTGCTGCCGGCCGGCGCATGGCGCAGCGCATTGTCGAGCAGGTTGGTGACCGCGCGGCGCAGCAGCGTCTGGTCGGCCTGCACCATTGCCGTACCGTTCACCGCCAGCGCGACATCGCGGTCGGCGGCCACGGCCTCGAAGTACTCGGCCATCTTGTCCAGTTCTTCGCGCGCGTCCAGCGTGCGGATGCCCAGCGCCACCTGCGCATGGTCGGCGCGCGCCAGGAACAGCATGTTCTCGATCATGCGCGCCAGGCGCTCGTACTCTTCCAGGTTGGATTCGAGCAGCGCCTCATACTCGGCCACGCCGCGGCTCTGCGCCAGCGTGACCTGGGTCTGGCCGATCAGGTTGCTGATCGGCGTGCGGAAATCATGCGCCAGGTCCGCCGAGAACTCGGACAGCCGCGAGAAGCTGTCCTGCAGCCGCGCCAGCATGTCGTTGAGGGCCGCCGCCAGCTCGCGCAGCTCGGCCGGTGCGCTGCCCACGTCAAGCCGCGTGGCAAGGCGGCTGGTGGTGACCGCGGCGGCATCGGCAGCCATGCGCCGCAGCGGCCGCAGCCCGCGCCGCGCCAGCACGAAGCCCAGCCCCGCCGCCACGGCAGCGCCGCACAGCGTGGCCCACAGCACCTGGTGGCGGTATTCGCGGATCAGCGCCACGCGGTAGCCGGCATCGCGCAGCACCACGATCTCCACGGCCTTGTCCGAATCCCCCAGCTGGCCCAACGCGGCAATGCCGCGCGAGGGCACCCCATTCTTGGGGTACCAGGTCTGCAACATGCTCTTCTCTGGCTGCGCGGTGGCAGGCAGCACGCGCAGCGGCGGCACGGATTCATTGCGCGGGTTGAGCGTGACCAGCGGCTCGCCCTGGCGTGAGCGCACCACCAAGATCAGCCCCTCATGGCCCATTGCAATATCGGCAAAGCGGTGGGTATCGGCGCGGATCTCGGCCTCGCTGCGCACCTCGCGCAGCAGGTGGCGCACCAGCAGCACCTCGCCGACCAGCTCGCTTTCGTCGCGCCCCTCCAGCTGCGCCGACAGTGCCCCGGACAGGTAGGCCGCCACGCTGGCAAGGATCACGGCCGTGGCCAGCCCGTACGCCAGCGCCAGCCGCGTGGTGAGCGAAGACGGCAGCCGCATCATGCGTCCTGGCCCCGGTCCTCACTGTCGTCCAGCACGTAGCCCATGCCGCGCCGCGTGTGGATCAGCTTGTGCGGGAAGGGATCGTCGACCTTGGCGCGCAGGCGCCGGATCGAGACATCGACCACATTGGTATTGCTGTCGAAATTGACGTCCCACACCTGCGAGGCGATCAGCGACCGCGACAGCACCTCGCCGCGCCGGCGCGCCAGCAGGTACAGCAGCGCAAACTCCTTGGAGGTCAGGTCGATCTTCTGGCCGGCGCGCACCACGCGGCGGCGGATGGCGTCGATCTGCAGGTCGGCCACTTCGATGAACTCGCTCTCGCGCAGCGGGCCGCGCCGCAGGATGGTGCGGATGCGCAGCACCAGCTCGGCAAAGGCAAAGGGCTTGACCATGTAGTCGTCGGCGCCGAGCTCCAGCCCCTTGAGGCGGTCCGACAGCTCGTCGCGCGCGGTCAGGAACAGCACCGGGGTATCGCGCTCGCGGCGCAGCTCGCGCAGCACCTGCCAGCCATCCAGGCCCGGCAGCATCACGTCCAGCACGATCAGGTCATAGGGATGCTCGCGCGCATGGGCCAGGCCGTCCGCGCCGTCGCGCGCCAGGTCCACCACGAAGCCGGATTCGGTCAGGCCCTTGTGCAGGTAGTCGCCCGCCTTGGGTTCGTCCTCGACAATCAGGATACGCATGATTCGATCACTTTCCGGGCGGCACCAGCGCCGCCATGGCGTAACGCTAGCCGAGGATGACCGCCAATGGGCAAAGATTTCAGAAATGTCATCGCCATGCCAGGGCAATGCAGGCGGAAACCCCGGTAAAATGCGCGCTCACCACCGGCGTCATGCCGGCTTACGCCGCCCTTGCCCCCATTCTGCCCGCCCCCCTGCCGATGAAACGCCTGCCGAATTGCCTGCTGCTGTCCCTCGCCATGCTTGCGCTGCCCGTATCCGGTGCCGCGGCGGCAGTGGCCACGGTGTGCAGCGCAGTACAGGCAGCTGGGCTGTCGCTGCCGGAACGGCACGCGGCTGCAAAAATGGAGGCGGAAGCGGCGCTGGACGGCACCGGCCCGGGCACCTGCCGCGGCAGCGCGGTCCAGGTGATGGCCGAGCCTTCCGGCAGCGGGCATCCGCTGCAACTGCACGATGCCGATGCGCCGCAGGCGACCGGCCAGGGCGCCACGCCGCTGGAGACGCAGCCATCGGCCGCGTCCGGCGTGCTGCGCGAACTGCCTGCGGAGGTGCTGGTGCATTGGGCGCACGCGGCGCCAATGGCCACGCCGGGTGCATTCACCGACATCCTGCCGCTGGAACGCCTGCTGCCCGCACGCTGCTGAGCGCGTCATAGCGGGCACAGCGCCCGCATCGCTTCTTTTCTGTTTTACGGAATACCGTTGGCACCGGCAAGGCGCGGCGAATTGTCGCGCCTGCGCTTTTTATCCGACGCGGAAGAATTCGATCGACTGCCCGGCGTTCACGGCCCGTTGCAGCCAGTCTGGATACTCGCCCTGCCCGTCCCAGCTCTGGCCGAGCGCATTGCGGTATAGCGGGCGTGCAGCGGCAGCCTTGGGGGCGGCCGGCGGGATAAGCTGGGCCACGGCTGGCGCGGCGTCAGACGCCGGCTCTTGCCCGGCGTCGATGGCAACATGATCAAAGCACCCGGCGGCGACGAGATCGTCGAACGTCAGGGCATGACGGTCCATTTGCTCGCGGATCCACGCCACCGCAGCGAGTTTGGCTGAATCAGACTCGGACATGACTCTAGTGAGAGGCCCGCTGCATTTCCGCGGGCAATGAAAAACCGGCGATGGAACCGCAAGCCGGTCGGATAGCCGTGATTCTACAGCCTTTGCCGGCGCTGCTGCTTTTCCCTCATGAGCGCGCGGCCAATTGCCGTGCGCTTGCCGCGCACGCCCGCTGCCGAGTGACAGCAATGTCATGTGCCGGTCATGCTCGTGTGGGCACGCGCTGCCTAGACTTGCTTCACCGCCGCCCACCCCGGGCCGGCACCCTTACGGAGAAGCGACTCATGCAAGCACTCAGGCAAGTCTTTGTGGCCACCGCCCTTATTGCTGCCGTGGTCGGCACTGCGCAGGCTGCACCGCGCAACGTCGATCCGTTCAGCGACGGGGCGCACAGCGCCACCGGCACCCGCAGCCCGTTCACCGACGGCGCCCGCAGCCTCATCGAAACCCGCAGCGCGTTCACGGACGGTGCGAACGCCGCAACGGGTCCGCGCAGCCCCTTCACCGACGGCGCGCATAACCCCAACGGCCCGCGCGACAGCTTCAGCGACGGCGCCCTGACGGGACCCGGCCGGGAAGCGCCTCAGCGCACCTCGCCGTAGATGCGGCGCGCATCGGCCGCGTCGGCAATCGGCCGGCCCAGCGTCAGGCCGCCCTGCACCGCCTGCGCCACCAGCGCATGGTTGCCGGGTGCGCGGCTGCCGTCGCGCAGCAGCAGGTTGTTCTCGAATCCCACCCGCACATGGCCGCCAAATGCCGCGGCCGCGGTCACGCAGGCATTCTCTTCGCGGCCGAAGGCGCAGATCGCCCATGGCAACGCGTCGCCGGACTCGCCCGCGGCCTGCAGGAACGGCAGCAGGTCGTGCGGCGACGACACCTGCCCGGCGGCATAGCGCCCCAGCACGTACAGCACCGACCATGCGCCCGGCGGCACCATGCCGCGCTCACGCATCGACTGCCAGCGCCGCACATCGGCCACGTCATACAGGATCACCTGCGTCATCACGCGCTCACGCGCCAGCCAGGCGAAGAACGCCGCCAGGTCGCTGTCCGGGATCTCCGGCACGGCCACTTCGCGCAGGCCCACCGAAACGGCTTCGGGCCGCAGCTCACGCACCATCGCCATCTGCTCCGCGGCCTGGTAGACGCCCGCGGCCTCGCTCGTCACCTGCACCAGCAGCGCTTCGCCCACGGCCTGCTTCACCGCGGCCAGCGCGTCGCGGTAGGCCTGCACGTCGAGGGAGTGGCGGCCCTCGGCATCGCGCACATGCATGTGCATCATGGCTGCGCCGGCATCCAGGCAGGCGCGCGCTTCAGCGGCCAGTGCCGCGGCCGTCAGCGGCACTGCCGGATGGTCGCTGGCGCGCTTGTAGGCGCCATTGGGCGCCACGGTGACGATCAGCGGCGCATCGGCCAGCGGCACGCGGGCCGCGGCTACAGGGGCTTGGGAAGGGGTCTGGGTCATGGCTCGATCTCGGGCAGTTCAGGCGCGATCAGCGCCAGGCCGGCGCGCAGCAGGCTGTCATAGCGTGCGCGTTCGGCGGCAATGGTTTCGGGGGTCCACTGGTAGAAGCCTTCGCCGCGCTTCATGCCGTGGCGGCCGTCGGCGGCGCGCTCGGACAGGCAGCGCGCCGGCTGGTCGTCGTTGCAGAAGGTCGGGTACATGGTGGCGCCGGCGGCCGCGTGCACGTCGATGCCTGCGTGGTCGCGCTGCAGCACCGGCCCGGCCGCCAGGAAGCGAAAGCCGAAGCCGAAGCGCACCGCCGCATCGACATCCTCCGGCGAGGCAATGCCGCGGTCGATCAGGCTGAAGGCCTCGCGCGACAGCGCATGCTGCAGCCGGTTGGCAAGAAAGCCCGGCAGGTCCTTGCGCACCTTGACCGGCACCATCGCACAGCGGCGCATGAAGGCGATCAGCGCGTCGGCACAGGCCTCGTCGCTGCCATCGCCCATCACCACTTCCACCAGCGGCACCAGGTGTGCCGGCATGAAGAAGTGCAGGCCCAGCATGCGCGCACGCGTGTCGAGCCCCGCGCCGATGGCGCTGATCGGAAAGCTGGAGCTGTTGCTGGCCAGCACCGTATCGGGCCGCGCGCGCCGCACCAGCTCGGCAAAGAGCGCCTGCTTCAGGTCTAGCCGTTCCGGGATGCACTCGATCACCAGGTCCACGGTGGACCAGTCCACCGCATCCAGCGTCGCGGCCACCGCCAGGCGCTCCGCGCCTTGTTCACGGCCGATCGCGGCCAGGTTGCCGCGCACGCGCCCCGGCAGGGCGCCGGCGCGGCCGGCGTCAGGCTCGACCACGGTGGTGCGGCACAGCGCGCGGGTCAGCACCACGGCAACATCGGCGCCCATGGTGCCGCCGCCCACCACCACCGCGTGCGCGGCGCCGGGGCGGCTCAGGATGACCGGAGCGGTCGGGTTCGACATTAGGTTCTCCCAGGAATCCCGGCAGTGTAGAGAACTTGCTTTGATTGAAGAAGTCGATTTTCTGGATAAAATGATCCATAAATCAGATCAATCGCATGACCCGGCCGGCATCAGACACCGCCGACCGGCTGCCGCCTATGAAAATCAACCTGTCGATGCGCGACATCGAAACCACGCTGGTGCTTGGCCGCACGCTGAACTTCCGCCAGGCCGCCAGCCAGCTGCACCTGTCGCAATCCGCCCTGTCCACGCAGATCCTGCGCATCGAGGAATCCCTCGGCGTGCGCCTGTTCGACCGCACCACCCGCACCGTGCGCCTGACCGCAGCCGGCCAGGTCTTCATGCAGCAGGCCGCGCTGCTGCAAGCGGCGTTCCGCGGCGCCATCGACGCCGTGACCGGCATTGCCAGCGCCGAGCGCGGCCAGGTTGCGGTGGCGGCGCTGCCCTCGCTGGCGGCGCGCATGCTGCCGCGCGTGCTGATGGCCTACCACCAGACGCGCCCGGAGGTGGCACTGAAGGTGTTCGATACCCTCTCCGGCCCGGCCTTCGACCTGGTGCGCGCCGGCGACGTGGATTTCGCGCTGACCGCCGCCGACCCGCAACAGGCGGACCTGCAGTATGAGCCGCTGCTGTCGGACCGCTTCGTGCTGCTGATCCCGTCGGCGCACCCGCTGGCGCGCAGCCCCGGGCCGCTGCGCTGGGCGGATACGGCCAGCGCGCCGCATGTGTCGATGACGCACCCGAGCAGCGTGCGCCAGTACGCGGAATGGGCCTTCCTGCAGAACCGCATCCGCTTCCAGCCGGTGTTCGAGGCCGAGCGCCTGGCCACCATCGCGGCCATGGTCGAATGCGGCTTCGGCGTGGCCGCGCTGCCCGAGATCGCGGCCGGCACGGTGCGCCAGCCCGGCATTGTCGAGCGCCTGCTGACCGCGCCGGTGACCGAGCGCTCGATCGGGCTGGTGACCTCGCGCAACCGCAGCCTGTCGCCGGCGGCTGCCGAACTGGCGGCGGCGGTGCGCGCGCAGCTGGCGATTCCGCCCGTCCATGACACTGCGGACACGGAGGCCGGCGCATGAGCATCATCGTCAATGTCCTGATCCTGGCCGGCGCGCTGCTGGCCATCGTCGCCGTGGTACAGGTGGCCGCCGCGCGGCTGGTGTTGCCTGAGTCCACCCTGCTGTCGGCCATCGGCATCGCCATCGGCGCGGGCTACGTCGCCATCGATGCGGCCCACCCTGACTTCGCCCGGCATTTCCTGCACCCGCTGATCGACCCCGCGCTGCCGCCCGAGGCCTACCTGTGGATCTTCCTGCCGCCGCTGCTGTTCCACGCGGCACTGACCGCCGACGTGCGCAGCATGCTGCCGGACGCGGCCCCGATCCTGCTGCTGGCGGTGGTTGCCGTAGTGGTGGCCACCGGCATGATCGGCGTGGCCACGGCGGCGGCCAGCGGCATGCCGCTGGCGGTCTGCCTGCTGCTGGGCGCGGTGGTGGCCACCACCGACCCGGCCGCGGTGATCGCGATCTTCCGCGACGTGGGCGCGCCGGCCAGGCTGATCCGGCTGGTGGAGGGCGAAAGCCTGCTCAATGACGCCGCTGCCATCGCCATCGTCGGCGTGCTGGTGGCGATGCTGACCGGCCATGGCGCGCAGGCAACGCTGGCCGCGGGCCTGCGTGAGCTGGCCTGGTCCTTCGTTGGCGGCGTGGTCTGCGGCGCGCTGGCCGGGCGGCTGGTGTCGGACCTGCTGCCGCGCCTGGCCGGCCTGGCCATGGCCGAGAGCGCGCTGACGCTGGCGCTGCCCTACCCGCTCTACCTGCTGGCCGAACAACTGCTGGGGGTCTCCGGCGTGGTGGCAGTGGTGTGCGCCGGCCTGATGGTCAGCGCACTCGGGCCCACGCGGCTGAACCCGCCGAACTGGCGCCACCTGCGCATGATCTGGGAGCAGTTCGCCGGCATCGCCGGGGCAGTGGTGTTCCTGCTGGCCGCGGTGCGCGTGCCCTCCATGCTGGCGGGCGTGACCACGCATCACGGATGGCTGCTGCTGGCACTGGTGGCCGCCGCACTGGCCGCGCGCCTGGTGACGCTGTTCGGGCTGCTGCCGCTGCTGTCCTGGCTGCGCCTGAGCGCGCCGATCAACGGCGCCTTCAAGCTGGCCATCGCCTGGGGCGGCCTGCGCGGCGCCGTCACGCTGGTGCTGGCGCTGGGCATCGCCGAGAACGACCACCTGCCCTACGAAACGCGCCATTTCGTCGCCATCCTGGCCACCGGCTTCGTGCTGGTAAGCCTGCTGCTCAACGGCACCACGCTGCGCAGCCTGATCCACCGGTTGGGCCTGGACCAGCTGTCGCCGCAGGAACGCGCGCTGCAGCAGCAGGCGATCCACCTTTCCACCGAGGAGGTCGAAGCCATGCTGACGCGCGTGGCCGACTCGTTCGACCTGCCTCCGGCCGCCGCGCGCGATGCCGCGCAAAAATACCGGCACGGCATTGAACTGGGCTCGGCCGAGTTCGACTTTGACACCGCCCTGTCCGAACGCGACCGCCTGACCATCGGCCTGGTCACGCTGGCCACGCGCGAGCGCGAGCTGATCCCCGAATACGGCGACGGCGTGATCTCGGTGGCCAACCTGGACGCGATGATGCGCAACACCTCGCAAATGATCGACGCGGCGCGCGAACAGGGCCGCATCGGCTACAACCGGGCCGCACGGCATATCCTGGACTATCACCTGGGCTTTCGCGTGGCGCTGTTCCTGCACCGCTGTCGCTCGACCGCCCCCTGGCGCGCGCACTGGCTGACCGGTTCGAGCTGCTGATCTGCCGCCAGACCGTGCTGGACCGCCTGCGCCGCTACAACCGCTCGATGCTCACGCCGGTGTTCGGCGCGCGCATGGCAACGGTGCTCGACGGCGTGCTGGAAGACCGCACCAAGGCGGCCGAAGAAGGCCTGGCCGAGATGCGCGCCAAGTTCAGCGACTACACCGTGGCGCTGGAACGGCGGCTGCTGATGCTGTTCGCGTTGCGCAAGGGCCGGCTGTCACTGGAAACCATGCGCGAGGAAGCCGTGATTTCCAAGGAAGCGTTCAACCAGATCGCCCAGGTGATCCAGCAGGCCTGGCAAGCCAACCTGGTGCGCCCGCCGCTGCGCGGCGTCACGGAAAACAAGGGCGGGCCCGGCACGGCGCCGGGCCCGCAACCCTCAGGAGGGGTCCCTGGTACGGGTACGCGAGACCGCCGCCATGATGCCGATGCCAAGCACGATCAGGCAGGCAATACCGATATAGACGGGCGCGAGGCCAGCCGTTTCCATACCCCAGGCAATGCCGGCAACCAGGATCAGCAGGCCGATAATGTATAGCGCGAATGACATGAGTCGGCTCCTTGCGGTGGTGCAACCTGGCTTCAATGTAGGCAGCACGCGATGCGCAAGGGATAGGACAAGGACGGAAGCTGGCGTAGGCGGGTTCTGACCTTGTGGTGATGTGCGCGGCGGACAGCTCCGGCGGCAAAGCCTCCCCTGGGGCTCACCCCTCCACCTGCGCCGGCATCTCCCCCAGCCGCTGCACCGATGTTCGCAAACCCTCCAGGATCGTGTCTGCCACCTTCTGCGGAAAACCCGCAGGCAGTGCTACGCCGACCTCGGCGATCACCGCCGGGGTCCGCGCGATAATGCGCCCGATCAGCGCCTCGGCATCGGCACCCAGAAAGCAGCGCGGTGCCATCGCATTGAAATGGCGGCGCTGGATATCGCGCAGACCGTAGTGCCGGCTGCGGCCGGCGACCGCCATGGCCAGCTTGGCCTTGTGCCAGGAGAACTGGTTGGCGCCCTGGCCCACCACCGGCCAGATCGACATCACGTCGTACAGCGGCGTCATGCGGTAGCGCCCGCCGGCCAGCAGGCGGATGCTGAAGTTCTTGGCGTGCCCGTCCGGCGCGGCAAGCAGCCAAAACAGCAGCTGCGCGGCCAGCAGCGTCTGCAGATCATCGGCCTGGGCCACTGAGTTGCGCAGCACCGTGGCGATCTCGATCATGCCGGGCCCGCCATCGGCCTCGTATTTCTGCAGCGGGCTGAGGCCGAACACCTGGCAGAAATCTTCCTGCAGCAGCCGCAGCAGCCAATTGCCTGACGGATGAGGCTGGCGGTCGAAACGCGTGACGCTCAGCACCTTGCGGCGGCCGAACGTCAGCATCTCGCAATCGGCCACCGGCAAGCCATAGGCGGCAAGGATCTTCAGGCACAGCCATTCGTTTTCCACCGAGGTGCTCAGGTCGGCCCTGCGGTTGCCCACCAGGCCCAGCGGCAGCTTGAAGATATGCGTGGTCGGCGTGGCGCCGTGCGGCCGCAGCCATTGGCCGTCATGGCGCAGCAGCGCAGTCTTCTCCTGCGCGCCGGCGATGGAGATGCGGAAGTCGTCGTCGTGCTCATGCCGCCCAAGCGCGGGGGTGGCGACGATATCCTCCAGCCAGCGCTCGATCTGCTCGTCCGATAGCGGTTCGCCTTCGATCCGGTCGATGCCCGCAGGCGCTTCGTCTTCGCCCAGGATCTGCACCGCGCCCACGCAATCGCGGCCGATGGCGGCGAGCAACTCGAAGGCTTCTACCGAGCCGGTCTGGAAGCGCAGCGCCAACCGGCGCCGGATGGCCTCGCTGTCCGGCAACAGGTTGTCGAAGTAGTTGCGCACGGCATCGCCACGTACCACGCGCCGGTTGCCCAGGCCATACCCGAGCGACAGCGACAGGGGCCGCCCGGCTTCAGAGCGGATCCAATCCTCGTCGTATTCCAGTTCCATCCCGGTACCGGACGGCTGGCGCCAGGTGCCCACGCGCTGCCCGTTGGCCCAGACCGACAGCGCCGACGTACGTGACCTGCGTGCCGCCATGATTACCACGCCACCTCGGACACCTCGGCGGCTCCCGTGGCCCGGTCCTGGACCACCAACTCCAGGCCGAGCGCGCCGACCAGCGCCAGCAGTTGGTCGACGCTGATGCTGTCGGGGTTCAGTTCCATGTGCGACATCCGGCTCTGGCTGATATTCAGCCGCGCGGCAGCCTCGGTCTGATTCAGACCGGCCGCCTTGCGCGCTGCCTGCAGGATCTGGCCAAGCTGCCATGGAGTAGAGACGATTTGCTTCATCGCGTCGAATGGAATACCAATATGATAGGTATTTCTATTTTAGCGATAGCATGGGTATTTTTCAAATACCCATGTCATAGGTATTTTGATTTTAACGATGCCATGGCTAACATCGTGCCAGGCTCTGTATCTGTCCCCCGCGCCAGCGCCCCCGTATACTCTGGGGCCGGAGGCGGCCCAGCCGCCCCGCCGGCGCAGCGCCCTGGCGTGGCATCACGCAAACGGGGCCGCGCCTCACCGATCCCAAACATACAAGCAACGGAGCAGCAGCATGCGTGTCGCATTTCTCGGACTGGGCGTCATGGGTTTCCACATGGCCGGCCACCTCGCCACCAAGGGGCACGAGGTCACCGTGTACAACCGCACCGCCGCCAAGGCGCAGGCCTGGGTCGAGAAGTTCGGCGGCAAAGCGGCGCCCACGCCGGCACAGGCCGTGCGCGATGCGCAGGTGGTCTGCTCCTGCGTGGGCAACGACGACGACCTGCGCGCGGTGCTGGCCGGGCATGACGGCGCCTTCTTCAGCGCGCCCAGCGGCTGCATCTTCGTGGACCACACCACCGCCAGCGCCAACGTGGCGCGCGAACTCTACGCCGCCGCGCACGAGCACGGCCTGCACTTTGTCGACGGCCCGGTCTCCGGCGGCGAAGTCGGCGCAGAGAAAGGCATCCTGACCATCATGTGCGGCGGCGATGCCGACGCCTATGCGCGCGCAGAGCCGGTCATTGCCGCCTACGCACGCGCCGTCACGCGCATTGGCGAATCCGGTGCCGGGCAACTGGCCAAGATGGTCAACCAGATCAGCATCGCCGGGCTGATCCAGGGCCTGTCCGAGGCCATCGCCTTTGGCGAGCGCGCCGGGCTGGACATGCGCCTGGTGCTGGACGTCATCAGCAAGGGCGCGGCCGGCTCATGGCAGCTCGAGAACCGCGGCCCCACCATGATCGACAACAAGTTCGACTTCGGCTTCGCGGTGGACTGGATGCGCAAGGACCTGGGCCTGTGCTTGGACGAGGCGCGCCGCAACGGCGCCGGCCTGCCGGTGACGGCACTGGTCGACCAGTTCTATGCCGACCTGCAGCAGATGGGCTGCGGCCGCGCCGACACCTCCTCGCTGGTCAAGCGCCTGCGCCAGCACGCCAGGGACGCCTGACGCCACCCCTGCGCCACCTGCCGTCGTCCGATTCCTACAGCGCAATCGGCGCGTCTCGGAGAGGCCCCTGCCCGGCACGGGCCTAAGCTGGACACATGGGGCCGGTTGCCTGCAACTGGCCCGGCAACGATGCAGGAGACCATCATGTGGAAACTCGCAAGCGCGCTCCTGGTAAGTGCAAGCATGGCGCTGGCCGGCTGTACGGCGGTAGGCGCGGTGGCCGGCGGCGTGGCCGGACACGAGCTGACTGACGGCAGCGCCGCCGGGACCATCGGCGGTGCCGTGGTGGGCGGCGTGATTGGTCACGAACTGGGCAAGTAAGCAAACCCTGGCCCCTGGCCCACCAAGCAGAAAGGCCGCTTCGCGCGGCCTTTCTGCTTGTTTTGCGGGATTGCCGTTCAGGCTTTCGGCCTGGACGACGCGCCGCCGGTCGCCCGCCGCAGCCGCTGCCACACCAGCACAGGCAGCCGCAGCACGAAGCCGGCCAGCAGCCGCAGGTGCATGCCGGTCAGCAACAGGTTGTCGCGCAGATAGCGGAAGTGCGATACCCCACCCTCGCGCTGGCCGAAGTAGCGCACCGGCGCATCGGCATTGATGGGGCGCACGCCGCGCCAGCACAGGCGCACCGCCACTTCCGGGTCGAAGTCGAAGCGCCGCATCCAGCGGCTCTCGCGCATGACGGCGCGCAGCGGCGCGATCGGGTAGACGCGAAAGCCGTACAAGGAATCCCCGATGCCTGCCCAGAGCGTCTCGACATCCGCCCAGAAGTTGGACATGCGCCGCCAGTAGACCCGCTCGCGCGGTGCGCTGGCGTCGAAGACGGGCCGGCCCAGCACCATGGCGCCAGGGTTGCGCTGCGATATCGCCATGAACTGCGGAATCAGGTGTGCAGGATGCTGCCCGTCCGAATCCATCACCAGCACATGGGTAAAGCCAGCCGCGGCGGCCGCGTCGATGCCATGCAGCACCGCGGTGCCCTTGCCCTGGTTGTGCGGCTGCACCAGTACGCGCAGCCCGGGATCGGTGGCCGCCTGCGCCAGCAGCCACTGGTCACTGCCATCGGTGCTGCCGTCCACGACCACCCAGACTGGCGTCCAGGCGGCGCGCGCCGCGTGCAGCACTTCATGCAGGCGCACGCCGGGGTTATAGCTGGGGATCAGCACCAGGTGCGTGGCGGACGGCTCGGCGCCACCCATGGGGCAGGCGCTGCCGCCGGCCACCAGCGCGGGCCCGGGCATGGCTTGCTGCGGCATGTCGTGCTCCGGTCCTGGCTTTGGGAAAGGGGGAAAGGGTGAGTGCGGCGTGCCGGGCTAGCGCGTGCGGTGTTCCGCCAGATAGATGGCCAGGCTGCCCAGCGAGGCAAAGATGGTCTTGTTGTCGGGGTTGTCCGAACGCAGTTCGACGCCGTACTTGCGCGACACCAGCAGTGCGATCTCGAGGATGTCGATGGAATCCAGCCCGAAGCCTTCGCCATAGAGCGGCGTGGCGGCATGGATGTCCTCCAGCCGCAACTCGGCAATGTCGAGTTCGTCGATGATCAGGCGGGCAAGTTCGGTTTCAAGTTCGGTCATGTCGCTAGGTGGCTGGAACGCCGCTGCGGCATGGGTCCGGGCAAGGTTGTCCAGTCCGCACGGCAGGGCAACCGATGCTATCAAAAGGGGCAAATCCCAGCCAGTTGAGAGAAGTTTAGTAACAACAAAGGTAGCCCTTTTGGGAATCATCACCACGTTGGGCGGGTCTTTTGGGGTATAAAGCGTTCGCTTCGCGCACCATGCGGCACCATTTCCGGCAACGCCGTGCGCCAAGCGACTTACGCTACACACAATATACCCTCGCAGATGCCATCGAGCCAGCAATTCGACCGCCCCTCCACGCCCGCCGCGCCGGCCATGCCTGTGCGGCAGGATGCCGTGCCGGCAGGCCGGCGCCATGGCTGGATTGCCGCGGTGGCCGCCTTTGTCGCCTATGAATCCGCCCTGCACCGTGCGGCACACCAACCGGGTGCCGAAGTCGCCGCCCTGTGGCTCGGGGCGGCGCCGTTCCTGCTGATCGGCTTCCTTGCCTGCCGCCGCGCCGGGGGGCGCCTGCCCGCACTGGCGGCCTTGCTGGCAGCCTGCGCCGCCCTGTGGATCTGGCGCATGCCGCTGGCCACGCATTTCGGCTGGACCTATTTCCTGCAGCACGCCGGCATCAACGCCGCGCTGGGCGTGATGTTCGCGCTGAGCCTGCGCCCCGGCCACACGCCACTGTGCACGCAGATCGCGACGGCAATCCATGGCCAGCTGCCCCCCGCGCACCTGCGCTACACACTGCGCGTGACCCAGGCCTGGACGCTGTTCTTTGCCGCGATGGTGGGTATATCGACGCTGCTGTTCGTGCTCGCGCCGGTGGCGACCTGGTCCAGCTTCGCCAACCTGGCCACACCGCTGCTGATCGCGCTGATGTTCGTGGGTGAAGCCGTGTGCCGCCGCATCGCTTTCCCGGGCATGGCCCACGGCGGCCTGCTGGACGCGGTGCATGGCTATCGCGCAGTCATGGCTGCCCGTGCGGGCCGGCCCGGTTTGCCGCGCTGATGCGCCGCACCCCGGCCCCTACACTGGCAACAGGCACAGGCTCCACCCCATGACCACGCTCCCGATCGTCGCGCATGCCTCGCCCGAAGACATCATCGCCTGGGCGCACGGACGGCCTGTCAGCGTGCGCCAGTTCCTGGCCGATGCGTCCAGCCTGGCCACTGCGCTGCCGGCAGGCGAGCACGTATTCAACGCCTGCACCGACCGCTACCGCTTCACCGTCGGCCTGTGCGCCGCGCTGCTGGCGGGCAAGGCCACCCTGCTGCCGCCGTCGCATACGCCGGAGATGGTTCGCCAGCTGGCCGACTTTGCCCCGGACGCCTTCTGCCTGCATGACCAGCCTGACGCGGCATTCGCCATGCCGGCGTTCCACTTTCACGACGGCCTGCGCGGCGCGGCCACGGACGGGCCAGTCGACATCCCGCAGATTGCCGCGTCCCAGGTCATGGCGTACGTGTTCACGTCAGGCTCGACCGGCACGCCGGTGCCGCACCGCAAGACCTGGGGCGCCATGGCCCGGTGCGCGCATGCCGCGGCACAGCGGCTCGGCCTGCTGGACGGGCGTGCCTGGACCCTGGTAGGCACGGTGCCGCCACAGCATATGTTCGGGCTGGAAGCCACGGTCATGCTGGTGCTGCAGGGCCGCGCGGCCCTGGTGGCGGCCCCGGCTTTCTATCCGGCCGACGTGCGCGATGCCCTCGCCTCGGTGCCGGCGCCGCGTGCGCTGGTCAGCTCGCCCGTGCACCTGCGCACGCTGGTGCAGTCGGGCATGGCGATGCCGCCGGCAGACCTGGTGCTGTGCGCGACCGCCCCGCTTGGCCGCCAGCTGGCGGGCGAGACCGAAACCCTGTTCGGCGCTCCCCTGTGCGAGATCTACGGCAGCACCGAGACCGGCCAGATCGCCACGCGCCGCACCGCGCAGGCCGATGCCTGGACACTGGTGCCGGGCGTGCGGCTGGAAGCACGCCAGGGCGCCGGCGGCGACACCGAGGCCTGGGCCGAAGGCGGCCATATCGAACAGCCGGTGTCGCTGGGCGACGCCATCGCGCCGCTGGATGCCGGCCACTTCCTGCTCCATGGCCGCAAGGCCGACATGCTGAATATCGCCGGCAAGCGCACCTCGCTGGGTTACCTGAACCACCAGCTCACGGCCATCGACGGCGTGCGCGACGGCGCATTCTTCATGCCCGATGACGCGCACGAAGGCGACACGCATGGCCACGTGGTGCGGCTGGTGGCAGTGGCGGTGGCGCCAGGCGTTGCCCCGGCGCAGCTCCAGCAGGCGCTGCGCGCGCGCATCGACCCGGCCTTCCTGCCGCGCCCGCTGCTCTTTGCCGACAGCCTGCCGCGCAATGCCGCCGGCAAGCTGCCGCGCGAAGCCCTGGCGGCGCTGGTCACACGGCTTGCCGGGGCGCACCACGGCGATAACGTGGCAAGGCCCGGCTTTGTCATCGACGCCGATCACCCCGCCATCGCCGGCCACTTTCCCGGCCATCCGATCGTGCCGGGGGTGGTGCTGCTGGACCACGCGGTGCTGGCACTCGGCGCGGCGCTGGGCCGCCGCCTTGCCGTCACCCAGGCCGGCGCCATCAAGTTCCTGAGCCCGGTGGCCCCGGGCGAGCGCGTGGAGATCCTCCACCAGACCGACGCAGCGGCCGATGGCGGCGAGAGTATCCGCTTCACGCTGCGCAGCGCCGGACGCGATGTCGCCAGCGGCTCGCTGCAGGTGCGCGGCGCCGCGCCGCAAGCGGGGGCATCGGCATGCTGAGCTGGCTGTGGAAGCGGCAGCCGCCGCTGCAATCCGAATGGTCCCGCCGCGAGGAGCGCGGCAGCATCACGCTGCTGCGCGTCATGACGTGGATCTCGCTGGCACTCGGCCGCCCCGTCGGGCGCGTGGTGCTGCGGGGGATTGCGGCGTACTTCATGCTGTTCGCGCCGGCGGCACGCCATGCCTCGCGCGCCTACATGGACCGCGCCCTCGGGCGCGAGGCCAACTGGATCGATGGCTACCGGCATGTGTTCACCTTCGCCTCGACCATCCATGACCGCATCTACCTGCTCAACGGACGCTTCGACCTGTTCGATATCCGCCTGCACGGAGAGGCGCAGCTGGAAGCCGCGATGGCGCGCGGCCGCGGCGCAATCCTGCTGGGTGCGCACCTGGGCAGCTTCGAGGTGGTGCGCGCGCTCGGGCGGCGGCACCCGGACATGAAAGTCGCGATCACCATGTATGAGGAAAACGCGCGCAAGCTCAACGATGTACTGCAGTCGATCAACCCGGCGATGCGCCAGGACGTGATCGCGCTGGGCCGCTTCGACACCATGCTGCGGGTGCGCGACTACCTGGACCGCGGCTACATGATCGGCATGCTGGCCGACCGCACGCTGTCGCAGCGCGCCACCGACCCGGTGCAGCAGTGCAGCTTCCTCGGCACGCCGACGGGCCTTCCGACCGGCCCGCTGCGCATGGCGGCGATGCTGCGCCGGCCGGTGTTCTTCATCACCGGCCTGTACCGCGGCGGCAACCGCTACGATGTGCACTTCGTGCCGCTGGCCGACTTCACCGAAACCGCACGCGGCCAGCGCGAGGCCGCCGTGCAGACCGCGCTGGCGGAATACGTGCGCCTGCTGGAGCAGTTCTGCCGCAGTGCCCCGTACAACTGGTTCAACTTCTACGATTTCTGGCACGCCGGCCCGCCGCTGTCTGAACAGCCGCCGCCGGGCAACGAGCCATGACCCGCGAGCCGTGAGCAGCCCCTGATGTTCCTTTCCAATCGTCCTTTCCGCTTCCTGCTGTCGATGCTGCTGGCCGGCGCCATGCTTGCGCTGGCCACACCGTCCGGTGCCGCCGCGCGCGACGGTGCCGCCACGTTTGGCGTCGACCAGCTGATGTCCACGCTGGCGCAACGCAAGTCGGGGCGCGTGCTGTTCACTGAGACCAAGTACCTGGCGATACTCGACAAGCCGGTGCAGTCGTCCGGCGAACTGCTGTTCACGGCGCCCGACCACCTGGAGAAGCGCACACTGTCGCCCAAGGCCGAGAACATGGTGCTCGACGGCGACATGCTGACGGTCGAGCGCGACGGCAAGCGCTACACCATGCCACTGCAGAACTACCCCGAGGTGGCCGCCTTTATCGAAAGCATCCGCGGCACGCTGGCAGGCAACCGCCAGACGCTGGAGCGCTACTACAAGCTCGGTCTGGAAGGCCGCGCCAGCCGCTGGACGCTGACGCTGACACCGGCGGACTCGCGCATGGCCGCGGTGGTCAGCCAGGTGCGCATCGACGGCAGCCAGGATGCGCTCGACCGCGTCGAGATCCGGCAGGCCGACGGCGACCGCTCGGTGATGAAGATCCGACCTGCCGGCCGCCCATGAGCGCAGCGCCGCCCGCAACGATGCGCCCAGCGACGCGCCGGCTCGCGCTGGCACTGTGGATCTTCGCCATGCTCGCCTGCGCGGCTGTCATCAGCCGCACCACCTTCACGGCCGACCTCTCGGCCTTCCTGCCGCGGCTGCCCAGCGCCGAGCAGCAATTGCTGGTGAACCAGCTGCGCGACGGGCTGGTATCGCGCCTGGTCCTGGTCGGGATCGAAGGCGGCGATGCCGATGGCCGGGCCGCGGTATCGCGTGCCATGGCGGCACAGCTGCGCGGCGACCCGCGCTTCACGGCGATCCAGAACGGCGAGCCGGTCAACCAGGCCGCAGACCGCCAATACGTGTTTGCGCACCGCTACCTGCTCAGCCCCGCGGTCACGCCGGAGCGCTTCAGTGAACGCGGCCTGGCGCAGGCGCTGAATGAATCGTTCGAGCTGCTGGCCTCGTCCGCCGGGCTCTTCACCAAGTCGCTGCTGCCGCGCGATCCCACCGGCGAAGTGGCCGCGATGCTGGCACAGCTGGATGCCGGGCAGCGCGTGCCCATGCACGCCGGCGCCTGGGCGTCGCGCGACGGCAAGCGCGCGGTGCTGCTGGCGCAGACGGCCGCCGCGGGGTCTGACACGGATGCGCAGGCACAAGCCATCGGGGCCGTGCGCGAGGCCTTTGCCAAGGCCGCGACGGCTGGCCAGTACCAGCTGGTGATGACCGGGCCGGGCGTGTTTTCCGTCAATGCACGCGACACCATCCGCCATGATGTGGAGCGCCTGTCGACCATCGGCGTGGCCATCATCGTCACGCTGCTGCTGCTGGTCTACCGCTCGGTGCCGCTGCTGGTGCTGGGGCTGGTGCCGGTACTGAGCGGCGCGCTGGCGGGCATTGCCGCGGTCAGCCTGGGCTTCGGCGGCTCGGTGCACGGACTGACGCTGGGCTTCGGCACCACGCTGATCGGCGAGGCGGTCGACTATTCGATCTACCTGTTCGTGCAGTCCGCGCAGTACACGCGCGACGGCCGGCGCGACGAGCGTGCCTGGCTGGGCGGCTTCTGGCCGACGGTGCGCCTTGGCGTGCTGACCTCGGTCTGCGGCTTTGCCTCGCTGCTGCTGTCGGGCTTTCCGGGGCTGGCGCAGCTGGGGCTGTATTCGATTGCCGGGCTGACGACCGCGGCGCTGGTGACGCGCTTCGTGCTGCCGCAGCTGGTGCCGGCCACGCTGCACCTGCGCGACGTGGCGCCGCTGGGCCGCCGGCTGCAGTGGCTGGCGGCGCGCGCGCACCGGCTGCGCTGGCTGGTGCTCGTGCTGGTGGTGGCAGCCGGCACGGTGCTGGCCATGCACCGTGGCACGCTGTGGGGCCGCGAGCTGCAGGCGCTGAGCCCGGTGTCGGCCAGCGACCAGGCCCTCGACACGCGCTTGCGCGAGGACCTTGGCGCGCCCGACGTGCGCTACCTGGTGGTGCTGTCCGGGCCGGACCAGGAATCCGTGCTACAGGGCGCGGAGCGCGTGGCACGTGAACTGGATCCGCTGGTGGCGCAGAATTTCATCGGCGGCTACGAGAGCCCGGCGCGCTACCTGCCCAGCGCGGCAACCCAGCGCGAGCGCCAGGCCAGCCTGCCGCCGCCCGACGTGCTGGCGCAGCGCCTGCGCGCCGCCATCGCCACGCAGCCGGTGCGCGCGTCATTGTTCGCGCCGTTCCTGGCGCAGGCCGAGGCGACGCGCACCGGTGCGCTGCTGCGGCGCGAGGACCTGCGCGGCACATCGATGGCGCTGGCTGTCGATGCGTTGCTGGCGCAGCGCGACGGGCGCTGGAGCGCCACGCTGCCGCTGCGCGCACCGGCCCACACCCCGCAAAGCACCGGCGCGGCCGACGGCGTCGACACCAGCGCGGTGCGGGCCGCGGTCGCGCGGGCCGGCGTTCCTGACACGCTGTTCGTCGACCTCAAGGGCGAATCCGACCGCCTCTACACCGGCTACCTGCGCGAGGCCTTGCTGCTGTCGCTGGCCGGCCTGCTGGCGATCATCGTGCTGCTGGCCGTGGCGCTGCGCTCGGCACGGCGCGTCGTGGCCACGGTGCTGCCACTGGCCGCGGCGGCGCTGGTGGTGCTGGGCGGGCTGGCAGCGCTCGGCCAGCCGCTGACGCTGCTGCACCTGGTGGGCCTGCTGCTGCTGATGGCCGTGGGTTCCAATTACGCGCTATTCTTCAACGGCCCCGCGGCGGGCAGCCAGGTGGCGGGCGCTTCACCGCATACACTGGTGTCGCTGCTGCTGGCCAACCTGACCACGGTGGCCGCCTTCGGCCTGCTGGCGTTGTCGAGCCTGCCGCTGCTCAAGGCCTTCGGCCTGACGGTAGGTCCCGGTGCCGTGCTGGCCCTGTGGTTTTCGGCGATCCTGGCGCGCCCCGCGGCGCCGGACACAGCCGGGAGTGCAACTTGCATCCTCCCCTCGCTAAAGAGAGGGGATTCCCTCTGCAGGCGATCGATGTCCCGATCGGGCAAGAATATTTAGCGCAGCGTTCACATCGCGATCATGTACAGCACCGCATCGACTGCATACCCACTGCCTTACTCCAAGGTCTGCGATACCTTTCGGCCTCTCCGGCGGCATCGCGTCGCACGAAGAACAAACCTGGGTGGTGAAACGTTCGTCGACTTCCTCGTACCACGCGCCATGCGCAATCGCCTTGTACGCGAGCATTGTGCGGAAGGACGACCAGCCCGCATCGAGGACGGACTTCGCCATGCTGGTTCTGGCAAGGCCGGCGGCATTCACATTCCCCACCGCAATGTAGTCGAAGTCCCGCACGATGCGATGCGAGAGCTTGTGCAGGAAGTCGCGCCTCGCATTGGCGATGCGCGCGTGGAGGTTCGTGGCCCGTCGTTTCTTGCGCGCCCGCTGCGCCTTGGCAAGGGCTTGCTCGAGTTGGCCAAGGTGACGCGGATTCTCGACTTTCTCGCCAGTGGAGAGTGTGGCGAGGTCCTTCAGGCCCAGATCGATGCCGACGCCGCGTGCCGGGGAGCGGGCCTGGGCGTCGGCAACTTCAATCACGATGTTCAGGAACCAGTTGCCTCGCGCATCGCGGGAGAAATTCGTTCCGTCTTTGATCTTGCCCTCGGGAAGGGGCCTGGAGTTGAACACGCGAAACGTGGCGCCGGCAAAGCGGAATGCGTCGCCCGAGCGCTTGAGATCCCGGCCCTTGAGCGGCACCCAGCCGAGGGACTTGCGGCCGCGATAGCGCAGGTACGGCCGGCGGTGCTGGCTACGCGACTTGGCGTACTGCTCGCAAACGGCGTTGACGGTGCCGGAATGGATCCGGAGTTCCTTGCTGCTGCCGGTGGTCAGCACGTTCAGATCGAAACCCGTGGGCCACTTCTTGCCCCATTTGAGCGCGTGCTTCTGCGTGTCATTGCAGAAGTTCCAGACGTAGTTCACCGCGCGGCTCTGCTGATTGAGCAGGCCGTTCAGCGACTTCACCCGCTAGCGATAGACGAGAAGCACGACGGTCATTCTAATTTGGGACTGCTTGCTGCCGGCAGCACTCCTTTCACTCCCCGCCCTGAAGGTCGGGGTTTCGCGGAGCAAGTCCGATGAATTCGTATCCCGCACCGCGCGTTGCCTTGCGCGGCACCTCCAACAGCCGCCCCTGGCGCCCCACCCCGCTGCTTTACGGCACCGCCGCCGTGCACCTGGGTGCCGCCGGCGCGATCCTGGCGCACCCTGAGGCCATGGGCATGGCGCTGGCCGGCGTTGGCGCCACCCACGCGGCAATGTGCGCCGCCGGCCTGTGGCCGCGCAGCCACTGGCTTGGCCCCAACCTGCTGCGCCTGCCACCCTCTGCCAGTGACTGCGTGGCACTGACGTTCGACGACGGCCCCAACCCGGCGTTGACGCCGCGCGTGCTCGACATGCTGGATCAGCATGGCGCGCGCGCGACCTTCTTCTGCGTCGGCGCGCGCGCCGCGGCGCATCCGGAACTGGTGCGCGAGATCGTCCGCCGCGGCCACGCCGTGGAAAACCACAGCATGTACCATCGGCTGCACTTCTCGGTGTTCGGTCCCGGGCGCATGCTGCGCGACATCGGTGCCGCGCAGCAGGTGCTGACCGACCTCACCGGCCAGGCGCCGCGCTTCTTCCGCGCGCCCGCGGGGCTGCGCAATCCCTTCCTTGAGCCGGTGCTGTGCCGGCTCGGGCTTCAGCTTGCCGCCTGGACCCGGCGCGGCTTCGATACCCGTTGCGGCGACCACGCGGCGCGCGTGGCGCAGCGCCTAACCGGCAAGCTCGCCGGGCGCGACATCCTGCTGCTGCACGACGGCAATCCCGGCACCGATGTCGCCGGCAATGCGCACTGCACCACGGTGCTGCCGGGCCTGCTCGCCGCCATCGAACAAGCCGGCCTGCGCTGCGTCACGCTGCGCGCGGCCGTGCCGCCAGCCTGAGTGAGCGGCGGCTTGTTACAATTGGCACAGCCTTCCGAGATTCCTTCCATTCGTTCCCCCGAAGCCGTGTCCCCGCTCCTGTTCTCGCATTTCACGGCCACCAGCTGCCTTGGCGCCGGTGTAGACGCCACCCTGTCGGCACTGCGTGCGCAGCGCGGCGGCCTGGCGCCCTGCCGCTTCGGCGGCGTCGAACTCGATACCTTCGTCGGCGAGGTACCCGGCCTGGACGCCGTGGCACTGCCGCCCGCGCTGGCCGAATTCGACTGCCGCAACAACCGGCTGGCGCAACTGGCGCTGGAGCAGGACGGCTTTGCCGTGCGCGTGCGCGAAGCGGCGGCGCGCTACGGCGCCCACCGGGTCGGCGTCTTCCTGGGCACCAGCACCGCGGGCGTGCTGCAGACGGAACTGGCCTATCGCCAGCGGGATCCTGCCAGCGGCGCGCTGCCGCCGGGCTTCCACTACGCCACCACCCACAACCCCTACTCGCTGCCCGCCTTCCTGCGCCAATACCTGGGGCTCGCCGGCCCGGCGGCTGCGGTGTCCTCGGCCTGTTCGTCCGGCGCCAAAGTGTTCAGTTCGGCACGGCGCATGCTGGAGGCAGGGCTGATCGATGTGGCCGTGGTCGGCGGTGTCGATTCGCTGTGCCACACCACCCTGTACGGCTTCAATTCGCTGGAGCTGTTGTCCGACCAGCCGTGCCGGCCCTATGACGTGGCGCGCAACGGCATCTCGATCGGCGAGGGGGCGGCATTCGGCCTGCTCGAGCGCGTGGCCGGCACCGCGCCAGGCGATGCCATCCTGCTGGCCGGCATCGGCGAATCGAGCGATGCGCACCATATGTCGACCCCGCACCCCGACGGGCTGGGCGCGCGCCTGGCGCTGGAGCAGGCACTCGCCAGCGCGGGCATCGCGCCGGCACAGGTCGGCTACGTCAACCTGCATGGCACCGCCACGCGCAGCAACGACGCGGCCGAGGCAATGGCCATGGCCGCAGTGCTGCCCGGCACGCCGTGCAGCTCCACCAAGGGCGCCACCGGGCATGCGCTGGGTGCCGCCGGCGCGCTCGAAGCCGTCATTTGCGCGCTGGCGCTGCGCCACGGCCTGGTGCCCGGTGGCATCAACACCACGCAGGTGGATCCGGCGCTGGACGTGAACTACCAGCTCGCCAACCGCGAGGCACCGCTGCGCTATGCGATGACCAATGCCTTCGGCTTCGGCGGATCCAACTGCAGCCTGCTGTTCGCCCGCGCGGACGCAGCTTCCCATTGAGCATCGCCATGCCGCAGCACGTGTATATCGAAAGCATCGGCCTGCTCGGCCCCGGCCTGACCGGCTGGCAGCAGGCCACCGAAGTCCTTGCCGGCCGCGTGCCGTACGCGCACGCGCCCACCGAACTGCCGCCACCCGCGGGCCTGCCGCCGGCCGAGCGCCGCCGCACCGGCCCGACCGTACGGCTGGCGCTCGGTGTCGGCCAGCAGGCCGTCGCCGCCAGCGACTGCGAAGCCGCGCAACTGCCGACGATCTTTGCCTCATCCAGCAGCGACGGCTTCAACTTCCATGCGATCTGCGAAGCGCTGGCCGAGCCCGAACCGCTGATGTCGCCCACGCGCTTCCACAACTCCGTGCATAACGCAACCGCCGGCTACTGGTCGATCGCCGCGGGCGCGATGCGCACCTCCAATGTGCTGTGCGCCATGGATGGCAGTGGCAGCGCGGGCTTGCTCGAATGCGTGCTGCAGGCCGCCGCCGATGCCGAGCCCTGCCTGCTGATCGCCTATGACACCGGCTATCCCGAGCCGCTGCACAGCCACCGCCCGATCCCCGATCCCTTCGGCGTGGCCCTGCTGGTCACGCCGCGGCAGACGGCGCGTTCGCTCGCGCGCATCGGCGTGGACTTGAAGCAGGCACCGGCCACGGTGATGCCGGACGCCGCGCTGGAAGCGCTGCGCACGTCGGCGCCGGCCGCACGCATGCTGCCGCTGCTGGCGGCCATCGCCTGCGGCGAGACCACCACCGTGGTGCTCGACTATCTGGATACGCTGCAGCTTGAAGCCAAGGTGGAAAGCCTCGGCGGCCAGGCTGATGGCTGAGCTGTTGAAAGACCGCGACTGGATCGCGGCACGCATTCCGCACCAGGGCACGATGTGCCTGCTCGACGGCGTGCTGGCCTGGGATGCGGCATCGGTTCGCTGCACTTCCGCCACGCATACGCGCACGGACAACCCGCTGCGCGCGCAGGGCCGGCTGGCCGCGGTCAGCGGGATTGAATATGCGGCACAGGCAATGGCCGTGCACGGCGCATTGCTGGCGGAAGCGGAACCGGGCAAGGACGCGCAGCGCCCGCGCTCGGGCTACCTGGCCAGCGTGCGCAAGCTGGTGCTGCATGTGGAGCGGCTCGACGATATCGACGCGCCGCTGCAGGTTGAGGTGCAGCGCATCAGCGGTGAAGGCAGCAGCGTGCTGTACGCCTTCACCGTCAGCGCCGCGGGCCGGGCACTGCTGTCAGGCCGCGCGGCGGTCATCCTGGATGCCGCCGCAGTCGGCCAAAGCACCGACCGCAGCGCCGGCTGAAACGCTTCAGCGCGCCGGCAGGATCTTGCCCGAGACCGCCCCGAAGCCGACGCGATAGCCTTCGCCCTGGCAGTAGCCGGTCATGGTCACGTCGTCGCCATCCTCCAGGAAGCCGCGGCGGCTGCCGTCGGCCAGCGTCACCGGCTCGGCGCCGTTGCGGGTCATTTCCAGCAGGCTGCCGTAGGAATCCGGCGTGGTGCCGCTGATCGTGCCCGAGCCCATCAGGTCGCCCACGCGCACATTGCAGCCCGACACCGTGTGGTGGGCCAGCTGCTGGGCCATGGTCCAGTACATCGCCTTGAAGTTGGTGCGGCAGATGGTGCTGGGGGCCGCGGCGCCCTGCGGCTGCAGCGCGACTTCGAGCGCGATGTCATAGGAGTTCTTGCCCTGCTGCTGCAGGTACTCCAGCGGCTCCGGCGACTGCTCGGGGTTGTCGCGGCGGAACGGCTCGAGCGCTTCCATCGTCACCACCCACGGCGAGATCGAGGTGCCGAAGCCCTTGCTGTTGAACGGCCCCAGCGGCACGTATTCCCACTGCTGGATATCGCGCGCGCTCCAGTCGTTGAGCAGCACCATGCCGAACATATGCGCCGGCGCATCGGCCGTGCTGATGGGCTCGCCCAGCGCCGATTCCTTGCCGACGATAAAGCCCATCTCCAGTTCGAAATCCAGCTTGCGGCAGGCGCTGAACACCGGGCGCGCCTCGTTCGGCAGCTTGATCTGGCCGTTGGGGCGATGCAACGGCGTGCCGCTCACCACCACCGAGCTGGCACGGCCGTTGTAGCCGATGGGGATTTCCAGCCAGTTCGGCAGCAGCGCATTGTCCGGGTCGCGGAACATGCGGCCGACGTTGGTGGCGTGCTCCTTGGACGAATAGAAGTCCGTGTAGCCCGGGATCTCCACCGGCAGGTGCAGCGTTGCGGCCGACATCGGCACCAGTGCCTGGTCGCGCAGGGCGGCGTTGTCGCGCAGCGCGGCGTCATCACCGGACAGCAGCGCGCCCAGGCGCTTGCGGGTTTCGCTCCACACCGGCTTGCCCAGCGCAATAAAGCGGTTCAGGCTGCTTGCGCCAAAGGTGCCTTTGGCAGCGGCCGGCAGCAGGCCGGCCTCATCCAGCGCGGCGAGGTCCAGCACCTGGTCGCCGATGGCCACGCCGACGCGCGGGGCCTGGCCCGTGGTCGAAAACACGCCATACGGCAGGTTCTGCAGCGGGAAGTGGGACTGGCCGTCGTTGGCGGAAGCGATCCAGCTGGTCTTGGGGGCGGTCATTGGGATACTCCGGGAAGTTGGGGAGGCACGGCGGGTGGCGCGTGCCGTGACTTGTCGTTCTTGGTGGCGCCTGCCCTCTGCCCCGGCCCCTCTCCCGCGTGTGCGGGCGAGGGGAGCAAACCGGGAGGGGGGCAGGCATCCGGGGTTCAGCGAACGTCCGGGTTGAAATGCTTCTTCAGGCCTTGCCAGCAGGTGTAGTAGTCCTGCTGCAGCGAGGCCGACTGCGCGGCATACGGCGTCGGGCGGATCACGCCCGGCGTCTCGAACATGAAGGCCATGGTGTCCTCGATGCGATGCGGCTTCGAGGTATCGGCGGCGCTGGCCTTCTCGAAGGTTTCCGCATCCGGGCCGTGGCCGCTCATGCAGTTGTGCAGGCTGGCGCCGCCCGGGGCAAAGCCTTCGGCCTTGGCGTCGTAGACGCCGGTGATCAGGCCCATGAATTCGCTGGCGATATTGCGGTGGAACCAGGGCGGGCGGAACGAGTCCTGCATCGCCAGCCAGCGCGGCCCGAAGATGACGAAGTCGATGGTGTCCACGCCCGGCGTGGCCGACGGCGACTGCAGCACCAGGAAGATCGACGGATCCGGGTGGTCGAAGCTGATCGAGCCGACGGTATTGAAGCGGCGCAGGTTGTACTTGTACGGGGTGTAGTTGCCATGCCAGGCCACCACGTCCAGCGGCGAGTGGCCGATCCCGGCGCGCCACAGGTTGCCCTGGAACTTGGCCACCAGCTCGAAATCACCCTCGCGGTCTTCATAGCTGGCCACCGGCGACAGGAAGTCGCGCGGGTTGGCCAGGCCGTTGGAGCCGATCACGCCCAGGTCGGGCAGCTGGAACAACGCGCCGTAGTTCTCGCAGATATAGCCACGCGCCTCGCCGTCGGGCAGCTCCACGCGGAAGCGCACGCCGCGCGGGATCACCACGATCTCCTGCGGCTCCACTTCCAGCCGGCCCAGCTCGGTCACCATCAGCAGGCGGCCCTGCTGCGGCAAGATCAGCATCTCGCCATCGGCGTTGTAGAAGAAGCGGTCCTGCATCGACTGGTTGGCCAGGTACAGGTGGAGGCCGCAGCCGGTCATCGCCTCGGGGCCGCCGTTGCCGGCCATGGTGACGATGCCGTCGACAAAGTCGGTCGGCACCAACGGCATTGCCGGCGGGCTCCAGCGCATCTGGTTAGGCGACGGCGGCACCTGGTCGAAACGGCTCAGGAAACGCGACTGCTCGATCTGCGTGAACGGCGTATGCATCGCGGCCGGGCGGATGCGGTACAGCCACGAGCGCCGGTTGTGCGCGCGCGGCGCGGTAAAGGCCGTGCCGGACAGCTGCTCGGCATACAGGCCGTAGGGCGCGCGCTGGGGCGAGTTCTGGCCCACGGGCAGCGCACCGGGCAGTGCCTCGGTGGCGAATTCATTGGCGAAGCCGGACATATAGCCGTGCTCGGCAAGCTGGGTGTGCGTGAGTGTCATGGTGTCGTCAGCGTTCCTGGGTCTCAGTCCATCTGGCGCTGCGCTGGCGCCTGGCGGCCTCTTGCTGGGAGTGCCTGCCGGTCCGTAGTCAGCCTGTGCGTGGTGCACGGGGCAAGAATTACGTAATGCGTAATGAATTTACCATATCGTAATGGCCAGCACCGGACGTGTCAAACGGCATCGCTTGCGCATGCGCCGGACGCCGCTTGCACTGCAGTTGTAGGCGGGAAACGGGAAAAGCGGGAAGAAACCAGCCAGGCGCTGGGACGCGCGCGATGACGCCTGCGCAGGCAATCGCTCACGCAGCGGAAGGGAAAAACCAGGAAAGGCGGGAAAGCGCCGAAGCAGGCAGCCAGGCCTGCGGCGTCATCCACGCCAGGCGCCGCGAACGGCGCTCAGGACAATTGCAACCGGCGCGGTGCGGAACGCCCCGCGCCGGTTGTCATGGGGTGGCCTGGAGGCCAGCTGCCGGTGCCGGCGCGTTGCGAACGCGGCCGACCAGGCAGCGGCTGGTCAGACCGGCTTGTGGCCCTCTCCGGTCCCGGAGCCGAAAGCGCCTCCGGAAGCCGGCGCCGCAGCCGGCGCGGCCGTGCTTCCGGCGGCCGGCTGGCCTGCCATGGAAGCTGCCGTCACGCCGCCATTGCGGCTGGCAATAAATGCGTTGACGTCTGCAGCAAGATGCTGCGGGGCCAGCACGACTTCCAGGCCCAGCGCCTCGCAGGCGGCCAGGAACGTCGACATGCGGGGATCGGCCTGACCCGACTCCGCCCGCAGGTAGGCTTCCCGGGAAATCCCCGCTTTACGGGCGACGTCCTCCTGCTTGAGCTTGCGCGCGCGACGCAACGCCCGCAGTTGCCGGAACGGTTCGCTAGCGCCTCTTGGCACGGCTGTACTGTTCATGTCGGTCTCCAGTCACCAGTGAAAAAAAGTGCGCGGACGTGCATTCGAGTATAGAGCACGCAAAGCGTTCCGTATGTAACCGCCGAAACACTTTGTGCAGATTTCTTAGAAGCCCGCAATCCCGCCCTGACATCGGCCGGCTGGCAGGCGTCAAAGAGCCGGATCGTGCACTACATCGCTGAGCCGCCCAGTCTCTAACGGGCCTTGGCGGTTTGCGTTGACGTCACATGCATATCCATATGACGTTATGGCCTCCCGGACACAAGTGCGCAAGTCGGGACAAATACCATGCATCTGGTTTCGTTGACAAACCGACCGGTCGTGCTATTCTACACACCATGCAGAAAGGACAACTCACCCGCAACGCCATCGTCGAACAGGCACTGGACACCGCTGCCAAGGTCGGCTTCGAACAGTTGTCGCTGGCCACGCTGGCCGCGGACACCAATATGTCGAAGAGCGGCCTGTATGCGCACTTCAAATCCAAGGAGGTGTTGCAGCAGGCAGTGCTAGACCTGGCCGTGGAGCGCTTCGGCGAGATCGTGATCCGGCCGGCGATGCGCCAGCCGCGCGGGATGCCCCGGCTGCAGGGGCTGTTCGAAGGTTACCTGGAATGGCTGGGCGGCACGGTGACGCAGGGACGTTGCCTGTTCACGGCGCTGGGCCAGGAATACCGCGACCGGCCGGGCTCGATCCGCGACCTGGTGGTGCAGTCGCTGAAGGACTGGCACAGCACGGTTGCGCGCGTGGTGGGCGACGCCATCGATGAGGGCCATTTCGGGCCTGACACCGATCCGCGGCAATTTGCTTTCGAACTCTCGGGCATCGGCATGGCCTTCCAGCAATCCTTCAAGCTACTTGGCCGCGAGGATGCCGAGGCCATGGCGCGGCGCGCATTTGCGGCACTGGTGGCCCGTGCCGCCGAGGGCGCCCGCAGCCACTGAGCCACACATTGGCGCCGGCGCTACCCCGCCGGCAGGCAGCATCCGCTCCGGCGGGCTTTTTTTGTATCAAAAAAAGCACGACTGGTCGGTCGTAACAACAGCACGGAAAGCCGCCGGCGGGGCCGGTGCCGATGATGCCGTGCAATCCAGAATCCATTGGAGGTGCAGGTCGTGACGCAAGCAGTCTCTTCTCCTTCCCCGGTTTCCTCATCTCCCGCCGCCGCGCCCTTGCCCGCGCGCGCTGGCAATGCGCCGCTGCGCACCGGCAAGTCCGGCGCGGTGGAGCGGGCCTTGCAGGGCTGGCAGCGGTTGCGCTGGCAGGCGGGCAGCATGGTCAGGCCCGGCGCGACAGCGCGCGCGCTGGAGCACATCTGGTTCAACCCGCCGCGCGCCGCCGCCACATCGGCAGCACGGCACTTGCTGGACAGTGCGCGCGCCGACTGGGCGCTGGTGACGGGCCAGGGCCCGAGCCGGCGCGTGCGCGTCTATCGCTGGGGCACGTCCGGTCCCGTGGTGCTGCTCGCGCACGGCTGGGGCGGCCATGCCGGCCAGTGGCATGCGGTTGTCGAAGGCCTGCTGGCCGCCGGCATACGGGTGGTGGCCTTCGATGCGCTCTCGCACGGCGCCTCCGATGCCGGCGCGCGCGGCGCGGCGCAGACCTCGGTGCTGGAAATGTCGCGCTCGCTGCTCGCCGCGGCCTGGCACGCGGGGCCGGTACACGCCGTGGTGGCGCACTCGCTCGGCGGCGCAGCCACCGCGCTGGCGCTGCGCGAGGGCTTGCCCGCCCGCGCCGCCGTGCTGGTCGGATCGCCGGCCGACATGCACGCCGCGTGCGCGTCGCTGGCCTGGCAAATGGGCTTCACCCCCGGCGTGCTGGCGCGCATGCAGCGCCAGAGCGAGCGCTGGCTGGGACTGCCATGGTCGGCTTTCAACGTGCCCGACGTCGGCCGCACCCGGCCGGTCCCGCCAACGCTGGTGATCCATGACCGCGACGACAAGGAAGTGCGCTGGGAAGACGGCGCCGCCATCGCCGGCGCCTGGCCCGGCGCGCAACTGGCCACGACCAGCGGCTTGGGGCATCGCCGCATCCTGCAGGATCCCGCCGTAATCCGGCGCATCGCCGACTTCATCCGGCCCGGCACAGCCCCCGCACGCGCGGTGATCCCGCCCGCATTGCACGGCCTGGCCGTCGACTGAACCTGGAGACCATCATGTTCCTGGTGAGCAATGACATGACCGCCACCCTGCCCGCACGCAGTTCGCTGCGCCTGGTGGCGGGCCCCGGCGAACACGTCGCCGTGCGCTGCACCGAAGGCCAACTCTGGCTGATCCGCGACGGCGACCCGAAAGACACGGCGCTGACGGCCAGCGAATGCTTTACGTTGACTGACAGCGGCCATATCGAGCTGTATGCCGTCACCACGGCATCGCTGCACGTGACGCGCTGCCGGCAAGGCGCCGGGCCGGCAGCGGGCGCCTGGCGGCAATGGCTGCGGCGCATGCTGGCGCCGCATGGGCGGGGCTATACCGGCGCAGGCCGGTGACAGGTGGGGCTGGACACCCCTCGCCCTGCCAGCCCTGGCGCGGATGCGCGGACGTGGTCGGGTGCAACGGCTGGCGGTTAATTGCGCTTTTTGGATTGCGCGGTGGCCGGCGCCCCAGCCACCGCCGCGGCAGGTTCAGGACGGGTCGCCGCGCAGCATCTCGCGCAGCCGGAATTTCTGGATTTTCCCGGCAGGTGTGACCGGCAGGGCGTCCCGCACCACGAGCTTCTCGGGGATGTACTGCAGCGCCATCTTCTGCGCCTTGAGCCAGTCCACCATCGCCGCCTGGTCGAACGCCTGGCCGGCACGCGGCACGACAAAGGCGCAGGCGCGCTCACCCAGGCGCTCATCCGGGTAGGCGACGATGGCCACCTGCGACACCGCGGGATGGCGGTACAGCAGGGTCTCGACCTCGAGCACGGGGATGTTCTCGCCGCCGCGGATGATCACGTCCTTGCTGCGCCCGGCGATGCGCAGGTAGCCGTGCGCATCGAGCCGCGCCAGGTCGCCGGTGTCGAACCAGCCATCGGCATCGGTGCTGTTCAGATGCGGCCGCTTCAGGTAACCGCCGAAGTTGGAACACGCCCGCACCAGCAGGCGGCCGGTCTCCCCGGTGGGCACGTCGGCATCGGCGCCGTCCACCACCCTCACCTCCACACCCGGCAGCGGGCGACCGTCGGTGGTCGATGCGCGCGCTTCGGGATCGTCCGGCAGCGTGGTGGTGACCGCGCCGTTCTCCGACATGCCCCACGCCGACACGATCGTGGCGCCCAGCGCCAGGCGCGCGCGCTCCACCAGCGCGCCCGGGATCGGCGCGCCGGCGCACAGGAAGGTGCGCAGGCTTGGCACGGGCGTGCCGGACTCCGACACCACGCGGGCAAGATCCGTCAGGAACGGTGTCGATCCCATGGTGAAGGTCACGCCCTCCTCGCGGATCAGCGCGGCCGCGCGCGCCGGGTCCCAGATGTCCTGCAGCACTGCATGCGCGCCCAGCATCACCGGCATCATCAGTCCGTACATGAAGCCAGTCTGGTGCGCCATCGGCGAGGCCATCAGCACCACGTCGTCGACCGTCAGGCGCAGCCGCCCGGCATAGGCAACGATATTGGAGAACAGCGTGTTGGCGCTATGCATCACGCCCTTGGGCTCGCCGGTGGTGCCGGAGGTGTAGATCAGTTGCGTGACGTCGTCAGGGCCCGGGCGGCTGCGCAGCAGGATGTTCTCCGCATCGGGCTCATCCTCCCAGCGCGGACCGCTGAGCAATGCGTCGAAGCTGTCCGCTCCAACGCCGCCCGTGACAACGACGTGGCGCAGCGCCGGCAATACGTCGCGCAAGCCCTGCACCATCTGCGCATGCCCGAAGCCCCGGAAACCCTGCGGCACCACCATCACCTTGCTTTGTGCATGCGCCAGCATGAACGACAACTCGCGCTCGCGGAAGATCGGCATCAGCGGGTTGAGCGCCGCTCCCAGCCGTGCGCACGCCAGGTACAGCACCGTCAGGTGCCAGCCGTTGGGCAACTGGCAGGACACGACATCCTGTGCGCCGACGCCGAGGCGGCTCAGCCCCACCGCCACCCGGTCGGCCATCCGGTCCAGCTCGGACCAGGTAAAGCGGGCCACGGTGCCGCTGTCGAGGCTTACCGCAGTCAGGGCCGGCGCGTCGGGCCGGCCGCTCACGCAGGCGGCAAAGTAGTCGTTGACGGTGCGGTCGTGCCAGTGGCCTGCCGCCACGCTGGCGGCACGGCGGGGCGCAATCAGTACGGCGTCGAAATCCATGGCTTGTCTCCTCGTTATGCGATGTCGCGTGCGACTGCTGCTTCAGGCCGGCACGGCTTCGCGCCCGGCGCGCCCGCGGGCAATGATGGTCTTCATGATCTGCGCGGTGCCGTCGCCGATCTGGAAGCCGAGCACATCGCGCAGGCGCTGCTCCATCACGCCGCGGTCATAGCCGCCGTGGCCGAAGGACAGCAGGCACTGGTGCACCACGTCGTAGGCCAGCTTGGGCGCCCACCACTTGCACATCGCGGCTTCGGTGGTGTGTGGCTGGCCATGATCCTTCAGCCACAGCGTCTGCAGGCACAGCAGCCGGGCCGCGGTCACCTGGGTCTGGAAATCGGCCAGCGGGTGCGATACCCCCTGGAAGGCCGACAGCGGCTTGCCGAAGGCCTGCCGTTCCGCCACGTAGGCCCAGGTCTCGTCCAGCGCGGCCTGCGCCACCGCCAGCACCTGCAGGCCGATCAGCGCGCGTGAGAAGTCGAAGCCCTGCATCACCTGCACGAAGCCCTGGCCTTCCTGGCCCAGCAGGTGGCTGGCCGGCACGCGCACGTTCTCGAAGAAGATCGAGCCGCGGCCGATGGCGCGCTGGCCGTGGCAGTCAAAGCGGTTGCGGGTGATGCCAGGCAGGTCCATCGGCACCAGCATGGCCGAGACGCCGCGCGCGCCGGCATCGACCGGGCCGGTGCGGGCAAAGACCACCGCGGCATCGGCCTGGTCCGCGGCGGAGATCGAGGTCTTCTCGCCGTTGAGCACATAGGCGTCGCCGTCGCGCTCCATGCGCAGGCGCAGGTTGGCCGCGTCGGAGCCGCCGCGCGGCTCGGTCAGCGCGATCGCCAGCAGCGCTTCGCCGCGCGTGAGCCGCTGCAGCCACGGCCCGCCGATTTCAGGGCGCGCGTGCTGTGCCAGGATCTGGCCGTTGAGCGAAGCCAGCAGGTTGATATACGACAGGCTCAGGTCGGCGCGCGCCACCGCTTCATGAATCACGCCGGCCGCGAGCGAGCCCATGCCCTGCCCGCCGCAGGCCTCGGGCAGTTCGGGCGCGATAAAGCCCATCTCGCCCATCTCGCGCATCAGCGCGCGGTCCAGCACGCGGGTCTGGTCCCGCTCCAGGTAGCCGGGCGCCACGCGCGCATCGGCAAATCGGCGCGCATGCTCCGCCAGCGCCATCAGGTCTTCGTCAAGGTAGGGGTTCATGGTTGTCTCCGCTTGGTCGGATGCCAGCGCTTATCTGGCGTACTTGCGGAAGTCGGGCTTGCGCTTTTCCTGGAAGGCCTTCACGCCCTCGCGCGATTCCTCGGTGTCGTAGTAGAGCTTGAGCGCGTACATGCCCATGCCGGCGATGCCGCCCTGGTGCGCGGTGTCCATGTTGAACGAGCGCTTGGCGATGGCGATGGCGGTCGGGCTCTTGTCCAGGATCTCGTCGCACCACTTCTGCACTTCGGCGTCGAGCTGGTCGTGCGGCACCACCGCGTTCACCAGCCCCATCGCCAGCGCCTCGGCGGCCGGGTAGCGGCGGCACAGGTACCAGATCTCGCGCGCCTTTTTTTCACCGACCACGCGCGCCAGGAAGGCAGTGCCATAGCCCGGGTCGACCGAGCCCACCTTTGGCCCTACCTGCCCGAACACGGCCTTTTCAGAGGCGATGGTGAAATCGCAGATCGTGCACAGCACGTTGCCGCCGCCGATGGCATAGCCCTGCACGCGCGCGATCACCGGCTTGGGCACGTCGCGGATGGCGTTGTGCAGTTCTTCCATCGGCAGGCCGATGGTGCCGCGCCCGTCGTACTGCCCTTCATGCGCGGACTGGTCGCCGCCGGTGCAGAACGCCTTGTCGCCGGCGCCTGCCAGCACGATGGCGCCGATCTCGCGGCCGTAGCCGGCGCGATTGATGGCGTGGATCAGCTCGTCGCACGTGCGGCCGCGGAAGGCGTTCATCTTCTCCGGGCGGTTGATGGTGATCCAGGCGGCGCCGTTGCGCACTTCGTACAGGATGTCTTCGTATTGCATGGTGGTCTCCATTTTCTGGTGTTTGCTTGCTCAGCCGTTCATGGTCAGGCCGCCCGACACGCTCAGCACCTGGCCGGTGACAAAGCCGGCGTCGTCGCTGGCAAAGAACAGCACCGCGCCGGGCAGGTCGTCCGGCTGGCCGATACGGCCCAGCGGGATCGAGCGGGTAAAGGCCTCGACCAGCTTCTCGGGGTTGCCCGCGCCCTGCTTGTAGTCTTCGAACAGCGCGGTCTCGGTCGGCCCCGGGCACACCACGTTGACGGTGATGCCGTGGCGAGCGTGTTCGCGGGCAATCGTCTTGGAGAACGACACCAGCCCGCCCTTGCACGCGGCATAGACCGCCTCGCCGGACGAACCCACGCGCGCCGCGTCCGAGGCAATGTTGACGATGCGCCCGCGCCGGCGCTCGACCATGCCCGGCAGCACCGCGTGGTGCATGTGCAGCGCGCCTGTCAGGTTGATGGCAATCAGCCGCTCCCATTGCGCCGGCTCGGTCTTGATGAACGGCTTGAATACATCCCAGCCGGCGTTGTTGACCAGCACGTCCACCGGTCCCAGGCCCTGCTCCACTGCCGCCACCGCGGCATCCACGCTGGCGCGCTCGGTGATGTCGCAGCGAAGCGCCAGCGCGCGCCCGCCAGCCTCGCGGATCTGGCCGGCGATGCGCTCGGCCGCTTCCGGGTTCAGGTCGAGCACGCCCACCGCCGCCCCGGCGCGCGCAAAGCGCAAACAGGTTGCGCCGCCGATACCTCCGCCACCACCGGTCACGATGACGGTCTTGTCTTCAAGTCCTTGCACAGCGTTCTCCTTTCAGGATTCCGGTGCTATCGTGCCGGCCAGGACGCCGTCACATCGCACCGCCAATTAGGTAAATATGTTTACCTATAATAGGGGGCCGTCGTTGCCTGCGCAAGACGTCAACACTGTGGAAAAGACTATGGTTAACCCGGAAGCAGGAGCAGAATTCCCGACAAACGCGCGCATGGAACTGGCCAACCGGCTTTTCTTCCGCTTGTATCAATGCGCAAATATGTTGCATAAAACGGGATCACGAGCCGTCGAGGCAGAAGGCCTGACGACGCAGCAGTGGGCCGTGCTCGGCGCGTTGTCGCGCCCGGAAGCCGCCGATGGCATGAGCGTGGGCGACCTGGCCCGCTACCTGATGGTGAGCCGGCAGAACCTGTCAGGACTGGTCAGCCGGATGGAACGCGACGGCCACGTCACGCTGGCCCCGGACGGCCGCGACCGCCGCTCACGGCTGATACGGATGAGCGAGCCGGGACGGGAGGTCTGGCTGCACCAGGCGCAGCCGAAGATCCGGGCTTATTACGAGCAGGCGCTGACGGGTTTTTCTACCAATGACCTGACGCACACGTTGCATTACCTGCTCAAGTTGCTGGACAACATGCGCGCACTCGACACGCCCGACAGCGCGGACGGTGGCAGTCCACAGGACTGAGCCGCACGAAGTATCGCAACTGAAACAAACCGGCCGGCCGGAACAGCCGAGCGCGCGCCCGCGGTCCGCATCCTGGCCTGCCGCGCCGACTGGCGCGCAATATGCGTTGGCATGAAGTTGCTCAGACATCGCGAGCATCAACGGCGAGGCGCCATGCCATTCGCGCCTCGCCACGCCCCGAAGCCCTGAACCACTGCCCCGGCCACTTGCCGCCGTGCACACCGCCGGGACGGCGACCGATCCAACCATAACCGGAGGTCCCGCCATGACCCGCTACATCGTGCTAGCCAGCTTCACCGACCAGGGCATCCGCACCGTCAAGGACACCACCAAGCGCGCCGCCGCCGTGCGCGAGATGGGGGCGCGCCTGGGCGTGCAGATGAAAGACATCTACTGGACGCTGGGCGAATACGACATCGTGCTCACCGTCGAAGCGCCCGACGACGAGACCATGACCAGCTTCGGGCTGACCATCGGCGCGGCCGGCAACGTGCGCACCCAAACCCTGCGCGCCTTCAATAGCGACGAGATGCAGGGCATTCTCGGCAAGATGGGCTGACCTCTGCCCCAGAAACGCACAACGCCCGCCGGGGCCATCCCGGCGGGCGTTGTTGTTTGCCGGGCGCAGCGCGCAGGCTCAGAACCCTTCCAGCACCAGCTTGCCGATGGTCCGCCCGCCTTCCAGCATGGCGTGCGCGCGCCGCAGGTTCTCCGCGTTGATGCGCCCCAGGTTCTCGCCCAGCGTGGTCTGCAGGCGGCCGGCATCGACCAGCCGCGCGACCTCGTTAAGCAGACGATGCTGCGCGACCATGTCGGGCGTGCTGAACATGGCGCGCGTGAACATGAATTCCCAGACGAAGGTGGCGCTCTTGTTCTTGAGCAACTCCACCGGCAGCGGCCGCGCATTCGAGACAATGGTGCAGATCTTGCCCTGCGGGGCGACCAGTTCGGTCATCGCCGGGAAATGGCCGTCGATATCGTTGAAGCAGAGGATGTAGTCGACCTCGGCAAATCCAAGCGCCTTCAGCTGCGCCGGCAGGTCGCCACGATGGTCAACCGTATGGTCGGCGCCAAGGCGGCGGCACCATTCCTGCGACTCGGGCCGCGACGCAGTGGCGATCACGGTCAGCCCGGCCAGCACCTTGGCCAACTGGATGCCGATCGAGCCCACGCCGCCCGCGCCGCCGATGATCAGCACCGAGCGGCCGGCGTGATCCCCCTTGGGCGAAATGCCCAGCCGGTCGAACAGAGCCTCCCAGGCGGTGATCGCCGTCAGCGGCAGCGCCGCCGCGTTGGCGAAGTCGAGCGAAGCAGGCTTGTGGCCGACGATGCGCTCATCGGCCAGATGGAATTCGGCGTTGGAACCGGACCGCGTGATGCTGCCCGCGTAGTAGACCGGGTCGCCGACCTTGAACAGGGTCACCTCCGGCCCCACCGCGGCCACCGTGCCGGCCGCGTCCCAGCCCAGCACGCGCGGCGTGGGCTCTACCTGCGCCTTGGGCGCGCGGACCTTGGTGTCGACCGGGTTGACCGAGACGGCCTCAACCTTCACCAGCAGGTCGCGGCCGCCGGGGCCGGGCATGTCAATCTCCACGTCCTGCAGCGAACGCGGGTCGGAGATGGGCAGGTACTGGGTCAGGCCGATGGCTTTCATGGCGGGCTCCGGGTTGTGTAGGGAATGAACTGAAGCGTAGCCCGTCACGATTGATTTGATTAGCTGGAAACTACAACAATCAATTTCCCGAAACTCCGGATAATCACCCAACAAAAAGGGCCGTCTGCGCTACCCGCGCAGACGGCCCCGTCAGGGCTTGCCGTTGGCCCTACACCGCCAGGATCTGCCCGCCGCCGTAGCTCGACTGCTCCGGCGCCTCGCCGCCCAGCGCCATCTTCACCGCGCAGTACTTGAACTCCGGGATCTTGCCGAAGGGGTCCAGCGCCGCGTTGGTCAGCTTGTTGATCGCCGCCTCGTAATAGCAGAACGGCACGAACACAGCCCCGCGCGGCGTGCCGGCGTCGGCCCGCGCGTACAGCGTGACTTCGCCGCGGCGCGATGCCAGCGTGACCACGTCGCCCGGCTTGCCGCCCAGCGCGTCCAGGTCCAGTGGGTGCACCAGCGCCACCGGGTCCGGCTCGATCGCATCCAGCACGCCGGCGCGCCGCGTCATGCTGCCGGTGTGCCAGTGCTCGAGCTGGCGGCCGGTGATCAGCACCATCGGGTAGTCGGCATCGGGCCGCTCGGCTGCCGGGATGATATCTGCCGGCACGAAGCGCCCACGGCCGGTGGCGGTCGGGAAGCTGTCGATAAAGATCACCGGTTCGCCCGGGTCGCCCTCTTCCTTGCACGGATAAGTCACGGCGTGTTCGCGCTCCAGCCGCTCCCAGGTCACGCCGCCGATGCTGGGCATGGCCTGGCGCATCTCGTCGAAGACCTCGGCCACGCCGTCGTAGTGCCAGTCCAGCCCCAGCTGCGCCGCCATCTGCTGGATGATCCACAGGTCCTGGCGCGCCTGCCCCGGCGGGTTCAGCGCCTGGCGGCCGAGCTGAACGGTGCGGTCGGTGTTGGTGAAGGTGCCGGTCTTCTCCGGGAAGGCCGAGGCCGGCAGCACCACGTCGGCCAGGTAGGCGGTCTCGGTCAGGAAGATGTCCTGCACCACCAGGTGGTCGAGCGAGGCCAGCGCCTCGCGCGCGTGCTCGGCGTCGGGATCGGACATCGCGGGGTTCTCGCCCATGATGTACATGCCGCGCACCTCGCCGCGCTCGATCGCCTGCATCACCTCGACCACGGTCAGGCCGGGCTGGCGGTCCAGCGGCATGCCCCACAGCGCCTCGAAGCTGGCAATCGCTAACGGATCGTCCACGCGGCGGTAGTCCGGATACATCATCGGGATCAGGCCGGCGTCGGACGCGCCCTGCACGTTGTTCTGGCCGCGCAGCGGATGCAGGCCGGTGCCGGGGCGGCCGATCTGGCCGGTCATCAGCGCCAGCGCGATCAGGCAGCGCGCGTTGTCGGTGCCGTGCACGTGCTGCGACACGCCCATGCCCCACAGGATCATCGAGGCCTTGGACGTGGCATAGAGCCGCGCCACCTCGCGGATGACCTCGGCCTCGATACCGCACACCGGCGCCATCAGTTCCGGGCTGTACGCCGCGACATTGCGCTGCAGCTCGTCAAAGCCGATGGTGCGGCTGTCGATGAAGTCCTGGTCCACCAGGCCCTCGGCGACGATGACATGCATCATCGCGTTGAGCAGCGCCACGTCGGCATCGGGCTTGAACTGCATGAAGCGATGGGCAAAGCGCGCCAGGTCCGAGCGGCGCGGATCGGCGACGATCAGCTTGGTGCCGTTCTTCACCGCATTCTTGATCCAGCTGGCCGCGACCGGGTGGTTCACGGTCGGGTTGGCGCCGATCACGATCACCACCTCGGCCTTGTCGACATCCATCACCGGGTTCGATACCGCACCCGAGCCGATGCCTTCCAGCAGCGCCGCCACCGACGAGGCATGGCACAGCCGCGTGCAGTGGTCGACGTTGTTGCTGCCAAAGCCGGTGCGCACCAGCTTCTGGAACAGGTAGGCCTCTTCATTGCTGCCCTTGGCCGAGCCAAACCCTGCCAGCGCGCGCTTGCCGTGGGTGTCGCGGATCTGCGCGAGCTTGCCGCCGGCCAGCGCCAGCGCCTCTTCCCAGGTGGCCTCGCGGAACACGTCCATCACGTGGTCCGGATCCATGACGAAATCGCCCTGCTTGGGCACGCCTTCGCGGCGCACCAGCGGCACCGTCAGGCGCTGCGGATGCTGCACGTAGTCAAAGCCGTAGCGGCCTTTCACGCACAGCCGCTCGTGGTTGGCCGGGCCATCGCGCCCTTCCACGAACAGGATGCGGTTGTCCTTGATGTTGTAGGTCAGCTGGCAGCCCACGCCGCAGTACGGGCAGACCGAGTCCACCTGCTTGTCCGGCACCGCCAGCGCGGCGTCGCGCGCGGGCATCAGCGCGCCGGTCGGGCAGGCCTGCACGCACTCACCGCAGGCCACGCAGGTCGACGCGCCCATCGGGTCGTCCATGTCGAATACGATGCGGGCTTCGTCGCCGCGCAGCGCCAGGCCGATCACGTCGTTGACCTGCTCGTCGCGGCAGGCGCGCAGGCAGCGCGTGCACTGGATGCAGGCATCCAGGTTGACGGCGATGGCCGGGTGCGACAAATCCGCCGCCACGCGTTCGCGCGGGGCAAAGCGGGGCTTGCCGACCTCCAGCTTCGCGGCCCATTGGTCAAGCTCGTTGTTGCGGGTGTAGTCGGTTTCCGGCATGTCCGACTGCAGGAGCTCCAGCACGGTGCGCTGCGCACGCAGGGCGCGCTCGGACTCGGTCAGTACCTGCATCCCTTCCGCGGGAAAACGGCAGCACGACGGGGCCAGCACGCGCTCGCCCTTGATTTCGACCATGCAGGCGCGGCAGTTGCCAGCCGGCTCAAGGCCGTCCTTGTAGCACAGGTGCGGGACGTCAAAGCCTTCGCGCTGGGCTACCTTCAGCAGGCTCTCGCCGGGCTGCGCGCTCACTTCGCGGCCGTTGAGCGTGAAGGTGACGGCTGGCTCGGCGGATTCGACAAGCGCGCGTTCGGCGCGGGTCAGTGCGTTCATGTCAGTCTCTCAGGCCAGTTCGTGCGGGAAGTACTTGATGACGCAGTCGACCGGATTGGGCGCGGCTTGCCCCAGCCCGCAGATCGATGCATCGCGCATCACCGCGGACAGGTCATCCAGCGCCGGCAGGTCCCACTTCGGCTGGCGGATCAGGTCGAGCGCCTTGGCGGTGCCGGTGCGGCACGGTGTGCATTGCCCGCAGGACTCGTGCTTGAAAAAGTGCATCAGGTTGCGCGCTGCCTGCGTGGCGCTGTCCTGGTCGGACAGGATAACCACCGCGGCCGAGCCGATAAAGCAGCCGTAGGGCTGCAGCGTGTCGAAATCCAGCGGGATATTGCCCATCGATGCTGGCAGGATGCCGCCCGAGGCGCCTCCCGGCAGGTAACCGTAGAACTCGTGGCCATCGAGCATGCCTCCGCAGTATTCGTCGATCAGTTCGCGCACGGTAATGCCGGCCGGCGCCAAATGTACGCCGGGCCGTTTCACCCGGCCGGAGACCGAGAACGAACGCAGTCCCTTGCGGCCATTGCGCCCCTGCGAGGCAAACCACTCGGCGCCCTTCTCGATGATGTCGCGCACCCAGTACAGGGTTTCGAAGTTGTGCTCCAGCGTCGGGCGGCCGAACAGGCCCACCTGCGCCACGTACGGCGGGCGCAGCCGCGGCATGCCGCGCTTGCCTTCGATCGACTCGATCATGGCCGACTCTTCGCCGCAGATATAGGCGCCCGCGCCGCGGCGCAGTTCGATCGTCGGCAAGCCGGGGATTGGCGGGTCTTGCTGCAGCCGCCGCAGTTCTTCCGCCAGCAGCGCGCGGCAACCGGCATATTCGTCGCGCAGGTAGATATAGATCGCTGACACGTTGACCACCGTCGCCGCGATCAGCATGCCTTCCAGGAAACGGTGCGGATCGCGTTCCAGGTAGACGCGGTCCTTGAAGGTGCCGGGCTCGCCCTCGTCGATGTTGATGGCCATCAGCCGGGGCGCGGGCTCGTTCTGCACGATGCGCCACTTGCGCCCGGTCGGGAAGCCTGCGCCGCCCAGGCCGCGCAGGCCGGAGTCCTCCATCGTGCACAGCACGGCGGCCGGGTCCAGGTCGCCGCTGGCGAGGGACTTCAGCAAGCCATAGCCGCCGTCCTTCTGGTAAGCGTCGTAGCCGATATAGGGCTCGGGCGCATGGCGCACGGCCTTTGCCTGCACGGCGGCGTCGATGGCCTCGGCCGTGGCAGCGTCGACCGGATTCTGCCCGACCAGCGCCGCGGGCGCCTTCTCGCAGCGGCCGATGCAGGGCGCGGCCACCACGCGCACTTCAGTGCCGAGCAGCGCAGGCAGCTTGTCGATCAGCGCCTGCGCGCCCGCCAGCTCGCAGGCAATGCCTTCGCATACGCGCACGGTCAGCGCCGGCGGCGGCGCGATCTGGCCGTCGGCGTCCTCGCGCACCACGTCGAAGTGGTGGTAGAAGGTGGCAACTTCATAGACCTCGGTCATCGACAGCCGCAGCTCGCTGGCCAGCGCCACCAGGTGCGGCATCGCCAGCTGGCCGTAGCGGTCGTTGATGCAGTGCAGGTGTTCGATAAGCAGGTCGCGCCGGCGGGGCATGTCGCCCAGCGCCACGCGCACTTCAGCCAGCGCGGCCGCGTCTACCTGCCTGCCCTTGGGCTGGCGGCGCTTGCGCTGCCGGCCGAGCCCCGTCGCCTCGAGTGGAATGACAACCTGGTTCATGGCGTGCCTGGATTCTGTTTGTGGGGATCCGATGTGCAATCAGGAAGGCGCCCGGCGGGACGCCCTCCTGTCGCGCTTTGTAGTTGTCGTATTGTGCTACCGGGCGCGGCGCCTGTGCAGGCATCGCAGCCGCCACACCCGGATCCTGCCGGCGCCGGGGCGCCGTACTGCTTTCTTCATCAGGTCAGGTCTTCCGGCACGGCACGGTAGCCCATCGGTGCCGAGGTATTGGCATGCACATACTTGCGGGCATGGGCTTCGCGCATCGGCTTGAGCACGAACAGCGCCAGGATCGCCGACAGCGCCGCCATGCCGGAGGCCAGCATGAACACCGCGTGCCAGTCGCCGGTGGCGGCCGTGATCACGCTGGAGAACGGTACCAGCAACGCCGCCGTACCCTTGGCGGTGTACAGCAGGCCCGCGTTGGTGGCAGCAAACTTCGGCCCGAAGGTGTCGCCGCAGGTGGCCGGGAACAGGCTGTAGATCTCACCCCAGGCAAAGAACACCACGCCCGTCAGCACCACGAAGGCAATCGGGTTGTGGCCGTACCTGGACAGCAGCAGGATGCCCACGGCCTCCACCGCAAAGGCAAAGAACATGGTGCGCTCACGGCCGATGTGATCGGAAATCCAGCCGAAGAACGGTCGCGTCAGGCCGTTGAGCACGCGGTCGATGGTCAGCGCGAAGGTCAGCGCCGGCAACGTCAGGCCCAGGATCGAGACCGGCGAGTCATGCAGGCCGAAGTCCTTGGCGATCGGGCCGAGCTGCGCGGTGGCCATCAGGCCGCCAGCCGCCATCATCACGAACATCGCGTACATGATCCAGAAGATCGGCGACTTCAGCACCTGGCGCGGCGTGGCGTTGTAGGTCGCGGCAGCCTTCAGGGTCGACTTGACCTCGCTCAGGATCTTGGCCGACGGCGGGTACAGAGCCATGCCCAGCAGGAACACGATCAGGCCCTGGCCGAGACCGAACCACAGGAACGTGGCTTCATAGCCCGAGGACTTGATCATGTTGGCGATGGGCACCACCGTCATCGCAGAGCCAGCGCCGAAGCCCGCCGCGGTAATCCCCGCCGCCAGCCCCCGGCGATTCGGGAACCACTTGAGCGCGTTGCCCACGCAGGTGCCATACACGGCGCCGGCACCGATACCGCCAATGGCCGCGGCGAAGTACAGCATCGGCAGCGAGGACGCGACCGAGTTCAGGGCCCACGCAATCGCGCACAGCAGGCCGCCGCCCACCACTACCGGGCGCGGGCCGTACTTGTCGACCAGGTAGCCTTCAATCGGGACCAGCCAGGTTTCCGTCACGACGAAGATGGTGAAGGCCACCTGGATCGCGGTGCGGCCCCAGTGGTACTTGTCGTCGATCGGATTGACGAACAGCGTCCAGCCGTATTGCATGTTGGCGATCATCGCCATGCAGATCACGCCGAATGCCAGTTGCACCCACGGCGACGCAAAGCGCGACGTGGACTCCCTCTGCTGCAATTCCATGATGTCTCCTTATAGCGGCTTGCCGCCAAGGTGGAAGATGGGCGCCTGTAGACGCCTCTGCGTAACTCTCAGTCAAAGAACAGCTGAGCCGTTCTAGCGCTATACAGTATGTGATATATCAGGTAAGTCAAGCGTATTCGTCGCGGCCCTGCAGCATGGGACCGCGATGGGCGACGCCTGGCTGGCCGTTGCTGCAGTGCGACTGGTGCGCACACTGCATCAATGGCCGGTCCGATAGCAGCCGGAGTCATTGGAAATCAAGCAGTTGCCATGCGCCGGCGCATCAATCGGCCGACTGTTGGCACCCGCAAGAATGCCGGGGATCGCGCTTGGGAAAAACCGGGAAAACGATGAGTTGGGGAAAGTCCCTAGATGCATACATTAATGTCTGGCGACGTTTGTATGGCCTTGGGAACGACGCAGGAGGAGGCGTTGCAGGCACAACAGGGAGCTGCCGGATCGGGACAGGCTGCGCAAGCAAGGGTTGCGCGAGGCGATCGCTGGCAGCGATCGGGAGGAAGATGGTGGCGGCCGCAGGTTCGTGCAGAACCCTGCCCTGGCTCGCGGCGAATGCCGCAGATCAGGAACCAACCGAGGTACTGCCACAAGGGATGCCGGCCGCTACAACCCTTGCCAGATGCGCTGTTCAGCGCGAAAGGCACATGGCGCCTGCGCGCATTACGCGTAGGCCAGTTCACCGGCAGCGGGCACGATGCGCGACGGGCTGGCACGGCCCACGCCATCGCTTTCCTGGTTCGAGCCCAGGCCGGCGAAGCGACCGTGCTCCTGCGCGGTCACCAGCACGTCCATCGGCAGGCGCGTGGCCAGCAGCGTGGTCACGCCGACACCGACAGCAATCAGGCCCAGGCCAAGAGCGAAGAGAAGAGCGACTTCCATTTGAAAACTCCAATAGCGTTGTGATCAGGAGTTTTCATTATATGCTGCGCTGCACTATGTGTAAATATCCTGTATGTAATATATCAGTAGAAGTTTTGCACTAGTACAACGGATGCCGCCCCAATGTCCCCAGATGAGCCGACGGCCTCACACCGTGGCCGTTTCGCGACGCGCCACCGGCGGCTCCTGATACTCCTGGCCACGCAAGGCATCCCAGATTGCCGCGGCATTGGGCTTGAGCGAACGGCTCTTGCGCCGAACCAGCATCACCGTGGAAGTCACCTGCGGACGCAGCGGCCGCATCACCGCCGCCGGATTCATGCCGCCAACCTGGGCACGCGACGGCACCACGCCGATCCCAAGGCCCAGCGCCACCATGCCGAACACCGCCGCAAAGTGGCCGAGCAACTGCAGCGAGCCCGCGCGCACGTGATAGCTGCTGAGCGCCTTCTCCACCGCGGGCTGCATGCCGCACTGCTGGTCCAGAGCCAGCACGCGGGCATCGCTCAGGTCGCCCCACCCTACCGCGTCGCGCATGGCCAGCGGATGCTGGGCGGGCAGGACGGCGTGATAGGCATCGACGCACAGCGGTTCACAATAGAGGTCATCGCTTGGCTGCGGATCGGTGGCAATGCCGAAGTCCACCTCGCCGCTGCGCACGCTCTGCAGCACCGACTCCTGCGAGCGGTCCTTCAGGTGGATGGCAATCGCCGGCCACGCTTGCCGGCAGCCGGCCAGCCACGTCGGCACCGACATCGAGCTGAGCACTGGATCCGAAGCGATCTGCACCAGGCCCTGGCACGGACGGCTGGCGCTCTGGCTGTCGCGCAGGGTCTGCTCCACCTCTTCGATCAGGTGGCAGATGCGCTGCGACAGGTGCTGGCCGGCATCGGTCAGTTCCACCTGGCGCGTGGTACGGTCGAACAGGCGCTGGTCGATCTCATCTTCCAGCTCACGCACGCTGCGGCTGACCGCGGATTGCGTCAGGCCCAGCTCAACAGAGGCACGCGTAAAGCTCTTGTGCCGCGCCACTGCGGCGAAGGCCTTCAGTTGGGGGAGCGAGATATTCATGACCTGCCCCCCTGCCCGGCACCGGCGTGGCTGAGACGGAGCCTGTCTTCAGGCATGGCGGGGTGTCGCGTTGCACGCACCGTTGCGTTCAGTCCGGTCACGGTAGTCTCCTTGTGTTTTTTTGTCGTGGCTGTAGGCAGCCATCGTTGTTATCGGCCATGCTTGTGGCCATTGGCGGGCTCCTGGCGCAAGCCGGAGAGCCGGATTCGGGGCGGGGCATGCAAATCCGACGATTGATGCTACTTGAATCTAAGATCAGCACTGCATAAAGTTTTTTATCGTTTATATAGCCAATCGTTTATATATTGCACGGGACGAGGATGAGGAACGCCACACTGCGGCAACTGAAGGTCTTTGAGACCGTTGCCCGCCATATGAGCTTTTCACGCGCTGCCGAGGAACTGCACCTGACGCAGCCCGCGGTATCGACCCAGGTACGGCAGCTGGAGCACCACGTGGGGCTGCCCCTGTTCGAGCAGTTGGGCAAGAAGATCTACCTGACCCCGGCGGGCCATGAGATGCTGCATTACAGCCGCAGCATCATCCAGCAATTCCGCGAGGCCGAAGACGCCATGTCCCAGCTCAAGGGCATCTCCGGCGGCCGGCTCAACGTGGCAGTCATCAGCGCCGGCGACTATTTCTTTCCGCGCCTGCTGGCCGAGTTCATGAACCGCCATGAAGGCGTGACGCTGAACCTTGCCGTGCATAACCGCGAGGAATTGCTGCACCAGCTGGCCGGCAACCTGACCGACCTGGCGGTGATGGTGCGCCCGCCCGAAGGCATGGACACCATCAACGAGGCCTTCGCCCCGCACCCCTATGTCATCGTGGCTGCGCCCACCCACCCACTGGTCGGCCAGCGCAATATCCCGTTGGCGGCGCTGACGGATGAAGCCTTCGTTTCACGCGAGAAAGGCTCGGATACCTGGAATTCGATGCAGGAAGGCTTTGCTGGAAAGCTGTCCAATATGCGCATCGCGATGGAGATCAAAAGCACGGAGACCATCAAGCAGGCCGTGATCGCCAACATGGGCATCGCCTTCCTGTCAGCGCACACGGTCGGCCTGGAACTGCAGGCCGGCAAGCTCGCGGTGCTGGACATCGAGGGCTTCCCGGTCATGCTCAACTGGTACGTGGTGCACCGCAAGAACAAGCGGCTGCCGCCGGTGGCGCTGGCGTTCAAGCAGTTCCTGATGGAGGACGGCGCGGGGCTGATCCAGCGCATCACCGGCGTGGAAGGTTTGATCAGCCAGAATGCATAAACGATTGATTATGGTTTTACTATGAAACTTTAATTATCGTAAATCATCGAGGGTCCCTATGCTTGTCTCAACCCAACCGCTACAGCGCATCTCAGGAGACGAGCATGAACCAAGTCCAGCAGGAAAGCCGCCAAGCTGCCGTCACGGTCGGCACCGATAACCAACCTATTCCGCGCGACACCCAGCTCGCCGCCTACAACGCCGCATTCATCGAGCTGGGCCTGCGCTTCCGCTGGGACGCCGAGATGTATGAATGGCTGTGCGGCATCGAATGCGAGAAGGCGCGCGTGGCCCGCTATATCGAAGAACACCACGCGCACCTGCTGGCCGCCTATGACGCCGCCTTTCTGAGCGCGCTGATCTTCGAGAAGAAGAACGAATATCTGCGCGCGGTCGGTCATCTCAACTGAGGGGCCGGTCGGCTCACGGCGAGGCGCGCGAGCGGCCTCGCCTTTTTTGCCTGGCCCGCATGTCCCTCAGGCGAGGTCCGCCTCCTCTGCCTTGACTGCCGGGCGGGGCAGCCGCTTGATGCGCTTGCGTGGCCTTTGCGCCGCGACCCAGAGGTCGTATGCCATCTGCATGCCGCTCCACATCTCGCGGCTCGCGCCCAGGGCTTCTTCCAGGCGAATGGCGATGTCCGGCGTGATCGACGAATGACCATTCAGGATGCGCGAGAGCGTTGCGCGCGTCACGCCGATGTGCGCGGCGAACGCCGTGATGGTCATATCGTCCATGCCATCGAGCCAATCGGCCAGCACCGCGCCGGGGTGCGGCGGGTTGTGCATGCGCGTCATGATGAGGTCCTTCAGTGGTAGTCCTGGTAATCGACGACGATGACGTCGATGCCGTCGAACATGAATGTCAGCCGCCAGTTGCCATTGACGCTGACGGACCAGTGGCCGGACATGTCGCCGCCCAGTTGATGCAGCTTCCAACCTGGCACCCCCATGTCCTGGGGTCTCGTGGCGTGATCCAGCGCACCGAGCTGGTTACGCAATCTCTGCGCGTGATGCGGCTGGATTCCCGCCTTGGAGCCAGTCTCGAAGAAGCGTCTGAGGCCCGCATGGGCGAAACTCTTGATCATCGATGTCCAGGTAGCAGAGTGTATAGCGTATAGATACGCTATACAAGCGTTAGAAGCTTGCTTGCGTTGCCGGGGACGGACTCTATCACCTGAAGCACATTGGGATCCCTGTCGGCGGCTGCTTTTGAGCCATTACTCATTCCGCGCCTGGAGGAGATGGCGATGTGCCGGCCGGCATGGATCCATTGCCATGCCGGTGCGGGCGCAGTCGTCGTAAGATTCGGCATCAACACTCATGTGCCCGGCACTTGCCCGGCTTGCCACCCGTTTCATGCCAACCCGACGCACCGACGAAGAATTTGCCCACGAACTGATCCGGCTGCTGAGCACCGAAGGCGTGTCGTCGCTGACCATCGGTGAGATTGCCCGACGCATGCGCTGCTCGCGGCGGCGCCTGTACGAAATCGCGCCGACCAAGGAAGCGCTGTTCGTCGGCATCTGCCGCGACGTGCTCGCTGACAACCTGGAAAGAGGCTTTGCCGCGGCGCGCCGAGAAAGCGATGCGGCGCGGGCAGTGTCCGCCTACCTGCATGCCGCGCTCCACACATCGGGACTGAGCAAGGCCGCGCTGGCGGACCTGGATGCGATCGACAGCGGCCGGGCGGTATTCGACGACTACCAGCTGGCGCGTGTGCGCGGGCTGGAAAGCCTGCTGGACGCAGGCATGCGGCAAGGGCTGATGGCGCCACACAATCCGCGGCTGGTTTCCGAAGCGATCCTGGGCGCCGCGCACCGGCTGCGCAACCAGCAGTTCCTGAAGGAAACTGGCCTGAAGATGGGCGATGCCTTCAGCGAGTTCTACGAGATCATCCTGAACGGCCTGCTGTGCCGGCCCGAAGCCGGCGCCCGCACCTCCTAGCCGCGCGCCGGATCGCGGCGCCTGCCCTGCTATTGCGGCGGGATGTTGGCGGCGCGGATCACGCGGCCCCACTTGACGTATTCATCCTGCACGAAGCGGCTGGCCTGGTCGGGCGCTGCCACCACCGGGATCAGCGCCGCGGCATCCAGCGTGGTGCGCAGGTCCGGGTTCTTCTGGGCCTGGTTGATGACCTCGTTCAGCCGCGTCACCACCGCCGCCGGCGTGCCCTTGGGCACGCCGGCCGCCATCCATCCCACGACCTCGAAACCGGGGACGCCCGATTCCGCATGCGGTGGGCGCGCTCAGGCCACCTGCCGCTCCTGGCCGCCCCAGTAGCGGCCGCGGATGGCCTTGCGGTCGATCTTGCCCAGCGCGGTCAGCGGCAGCTCATCCACGAACACCACCTGCTTGGGCGCATTGACCACGCCCTTGTGCTGCGTTACGTGGCCGATCACGTCGGCCTCGGTAAGCGCGGCACCGGGCCGGGCCACGACCACGGCGGTGACCGCTTCGCCCCACTTGGCGTCGGGGATGCCGATCACTGCGGACATGGCGATGGCCGGGTGCAGCGCCAGGCAATGCTCCACCTCGCTCGGGTACACGTTGAAGCCGCCGCTGATGATCATGTCCTTGGCGCGGTCGACGATGTACAGGAAGCCCTCGCTGTCGCAACGGGCCATGTCGCCGGTATGCAGCCAGTCGCCGGCAAAGACCTTGGCGTCTTCCTCGGGCCGGTTCAGGTAGCCCTCCATCACCAGCGGGCCGCGCACGCACAGCTCGCCCACCTGGCCCGGCGCGACTTCACGCAGGTCGGGGTCCAACAGCTTGACCTGGTTGCCCGGGATCACCTTGCCGCACGAGCGCAGGCGCTCGGGGTTGTCCGGCTCGTGGTCGCGCTGGCTCAGGTAGCTGATGCACATCGGCACTTCAGCCTGGCCGTAGACCTGTCCGAACACCGGACCGATGCGGCGCAGCGCGTCAGCGAGGCGCACCGGTGCGATCGGCGCCGCGCCGTAGAGCACCAGCTCCAGGCTGGACAGGTCGGCCGCGTCCAGCCCGTCGCAATCGAGCAGACCATAGATCTGCGTGGGCACCAGGAAGGTCAGGTTGATGCGTTGTTCGGTCACGCGGCGCAGGAAATCGGCGGGGCTGAACTTGTCGCACAGGTAAATGGTGCCGCCACGCAGCAGCGTCGGCAGGAACAGGCTGCCGGACGCGTGCGAGATCGGCGTGGTCACCAGGTAGCGGATCTGCGCCGGCCATTCGTAGCTGGCCAGCATGTACTGCAGCACCGTTACCGTGGTCCGGTGTGTATGCAGGATGCCTTTGGAACGGCCGGTGGTGCCGCCGGTATAGGCCAGCCGGCTGATTTCCGTGGGGTCGTCGCCCGGGACCACGGGCGCGTCATCGAACGCAGCAGCCGCACTGGCCAGGCCAGGCCCGAACTCGCCATCGTCCAGCGGCAAGACCTGCAGGCCGGCGCCAGCCGCCAGCACGCGCGCCCGCTCGGTGAAGCGGGCGTTGTCCACCACCAGCGCCCGCACCCCGGCATCCTGCAGCACGAAGGCGTGATCCGCTTCCGATGCCATCGGATGCAGCGACACGTTCTTCAGCCCGGCCAGCTGCGCGGCGATGATGGCGGCGACCGCTTCGGCGCGGTTGCCCACCAGGAAGGCCACGGCATCCTGGCGCGCCAGCCCGCGGGCGGCAAACAGCCGCGCGATACGCGCGCACTGCTGCGCGAGCGCCTCATAGCTCAGCGTGGTGTCGTCGCCGACGATGGCGGGCACGCCGGGCCGGGCGCGCAGCGCGGCTGCATAGAGCTGGCCCACCGTTGCGCCGCCGTGGACCACCGCAGTGGCCGAAACTTGACGGGTCATGTTGTCTCCTCGGATCGGTCTTTGTCAGGGCTCCCAATGTAGGAGGCATTCGGTACTCAGTCAACGCATTTGGTACCGAAAAAACCAGGATCGGCTACGCCAAGGCGGCGCTGGAAGCGCACGCCGGCCACCTGCTCGGGAAAACTCGGGGGACAAACGAGACCTGCGCAGCCGCCCCGGCTGGGGCCGCCGCGTAAACAGGAAACGGCCAGGACCAGGGCCTGGCCACCGGGCCGCCGCGCTGAGCGGCTGGCCCGGGATCACGAAGAAGGCACGCGCCTCAGGCCTGTTCCTTGACCTGGTTTTCCAGCTCCACCAGCCGCTTCTTCAGCGCCCGCTCCTCCTGGAAGCGCACGGTCTCGTCGCGGACCACCGCGACGATGCCGGTCACCGCGCCGCCGGCGTCCTTGAGCAGCGCGACGGTGAAGGCGATCGACATGGACTTGCCGTCCTTGTCGACCGCGGGCACCTTGAGCAGGTCGTGGCCGTAGCGCGTGATGCCGGTCGCCATGGTCTTGTCGTAGCCGTCCCAGTGCCGCCCGCGCAGGCGCTCAGGGATGATCAGGTCGAGCGACTGGCCCATGGCCTCGGCCTGGGTAAAGCCGAACATGCGCTCGGCGGCGGGGTTCCATAGCGTGATGGCGCCCTTGGCGTCGGAGATGATGATGGCGTCGCCGATGGCGGACACCAGTTGCGCGTAATCGATCTGGTCTGTCATGGGGATTCCCTCGTTATTACCAGGGCCGGTCGGCGCCGGCCTGTCATGGCCATCAAGGTAGCGTGCCGCATGGCCACGCTGCAAGCAAAAACGCCGGAGCCCGCTATGCGCGAGACCCCGGCGTACGCTCCGGCACAAGTGCCGGCGGGCAGCGTCAGATCACCTGGGACTCGCGCAGGCGCTTGATGTCGTCCGCACCGTAGCCCAGGCCGGCCAGCACTTCATCGCTATGCTCGCCCAGCAGCGGCGACCCGGTGATCTCCGGCTTCAGGTCGGAGAACTTGATCGGGCTGCCCACCGTCAGGTAGGTGCCGCGCTCCTTGTGCGGCACCTCGGTGATGCTGCCGCTGGCGCGCAGCGACGGATCATCGGCGATTTCCTTCATCGACAGCACCGGCGAGCACGGGATGTCGAACTTGCGCAGGATGTCCACGGCCTCGTACTTGGTCTTGTCGGCCAGCCATTCTTCGATGGTGTTGAAGATATCGAAGATATGCGGCTGGCGCGCCTTGGCGGTGGCGTAGTTGGGATCGGAAATCCATTCCGGCTTGCCCAGCGCCTTGCAGATCGGCTCCCAGGCATGGCCCTGGATGGTGAAGTAGATATAGGCGTTGGCATCGGTCTCCCAGCCCTTGCACTTCAGCACCCAGCCCGGCTGGCCGCCGCCGCCCGCGTTGCCGCCGCGCGGCACCACGTCGCTGAAGCTGCCATGCGGATACTGCGGGTACTCTTCCAGGTAGCCCAGGCGGTCCAGGCGCTGCTGGTCGCGCAGCTTGACGCGGCACAGGTTCAGCACCGCATCCTGCATCGACACGGCCACCTTCTGGCCCTTGCCGGTCTTGTCGCGGCCGATCAGCGCGGTCAGGATGCCGATGGCCAGGTGCATGCCGGTGTTGGAATCGCCCAGCGCCGCGGCGGACACCGTCGGCGGGCCATCCCAGAAGCCGGTGGTCGAAGCCGCGCCGCCGGCGCACTGGGCCACGTTCTCGTAGACCTTCAGGTCTTCATAGTGGTGGCCGTCGCTGAAGCCCTTGACCGAAGCCACGATCATCTTCGGGTTCAGCTCGTTGATGCGTTCCCACGAGAAGCCCATGCGGTCCAGCGCGCCCGGCCCGAAGTTCTCGACCAGCACGTCCGATTCGCGGATCAGCTGCTCCAGGATCTTCTTGCCTTCCGGCTTCTTGGTATCCAGCGTCAGGCTGCGCTTGTTGCTGTTGAGCATGGTGAAGTACAGCGCATCGACATCCGGGATGTCGCGCAGCTGGGTGCGCGTCACGTCGCCGGAACCGGGGCGCTCGACCTTGATCACGTCTGCGCCGAACCACGCGAGAAGCTGCGTGCAGGCGGGACCGGCCTGGACGTGCGTGAAGTCGATGATCTTGATGCCGTTGAGTGGGAGGTTCACTTTCGTTCTCCTATTGGATCAGAGGGGTGAAATTCGGGTGAATTACTTCGTGGCCGAGCTTTGCGGATTCAGATTGGTCAGACGACCGCTTTCGGTGCCAGCAGCCGGGTCGATGACGGCATTGACCAGCGTGGGCTTGCCCGACCGCAGGGCTTCGTTCACCGCAGCTTCGAGTTCCGCCGGCGTGGTGACGTTGTGACCTACGCCACCGAACGCTTCCATCATCTTGTCGTAGCGCGCGCCCGGGACGAACGTCGTGACCGCCGGATCCTTGCCGCCGGTCGGATTCACGTCGATACCCTTGTAGACGCCGTTGTTGTTGAAAATGACGATGCAGACCGGCAGGTTGTAACGGCAGATCGTCTCGACTTCCATGCCCGAGAAGCCGAACGCACTGTCACCGCACAGCGCCAGCACCGGCTTGCTGGTCTCGACCGCCGCGGCGACCGCGTAGCCCATGCCCACGCCCATCACGCCCCAGGTGCCCACGTCAAGGCGCTTGCGGGGCTCGTACATGTCGATCACGGCACGGGCGTAGTCCAGCGTGTTGGCGCCTTCGTTGACGAACGAGATGCCCGGGTTGGCCTTGACCACATCCTTCAGCACGCTCAGCGCGCCGTGGAAGTTCATCGGCGCGACATCCTTGGCCTTGGCCAGGGTCTCGGCCATCTTCGCCAGGTTCTTGTCCTTGCGTTCGTCCACCGCGTTCAGCCACTCGGCGCCCGGCTTGGCGAAGTCGTTGCCGACCTTGTCGAGTATCGCCGACACGCACGAACCAATGTCACCCACTACCGGCGCGGCGATGGCAACGTTGCTGTCCATCTCGGTCGGCGAGATGTCGACCTGGATGAATTGCTTCGGGCCACCCCAGGTCTTGCCCTTGCCGTGCGACAGCAGCCAGTTCAGGCGGGCGCCGACCAGCAACACCACGTCAGCTTCAGCCAGCACATACGAGCGTGCGGCCGAGGCCGATTGCGGATGCGTATCGGGCAGCAGGCCCTTGGCCATCGACATCGGCAGGTACGGAATGCCCGTCTTCTCGACCAGCGCGCGGATATCCGCTTCGGCGCGTGCGTACGCGGCACCCTTGCCCAGCAGGATCAGCGGGCGCTTGGCGCTCTTCAGCAGCGCGACGGCACGGTCGACCGAGTCCGGTGCAGGCAGTTGGCGCGGGGCCGGATCCACCACCTTGATCAGCGACTTGCGGCCCTTCTCGGCTTCCATCGACTGGCCCAGCAGCTTGGCCGGCAGGTCCAGGTACACACCGCCCGGACGGCCCGACACGGCGGCGCGAATGGCACGCGCGATCCCGACACCGATGTCTTCAGCGTGCAGCACGCGGAAGGCAGCCTTGGCGTGCGGACGGGCGATGGCCAGCTGGTCCATCTCTTCGTAGTCACCCTGCTGCAAATCGACGATCTCGCGCTCGCTCGAGCCGCTGATCAGGATCATCGGGAAGCAGTTGGTGGTCGCATGCGCCAGCGCCGTCAGCCCGTTCATGAAGCCGGGCGCAGACACGGTCAGGCAAACGCCCGGCTTTTGCGTGAGAAAGCCGGCAATCGCTGCTGCGTTGCCTGCGTTCTGCTCGTGACGGAAGCTGATGACGCGCATGCCGTTGGCCTGCGCCAGACGAGCCAGATCGGTCACCGGAATGCCGGGCAGACCGTAGATATTTTCGATGCCGTTCAGCTTCAGCGCGTCGATGACCAGATGAAAACCATCGGTTTGTGCCTGATGTTCTTCCGTGGCGTGACGCTGCAGCTCGTTTCCGACTTCTGCCATGGTTGATTCCTTCTATGCAAATTGACTGGGGTTGGAATTCTTTTATTTCAGGGTGTCTTCCGCGGTGGTGCTCCCGACCCGCTTGGCTTCGACGACTTCGGACATGTCTTGGTCTCCTCGTTGAATTCTTTACAGGGCGGGGCTTTCTCGCCTTCTCGCCCTTCACTGTTGCTACCCGTTTGCCTTGCGGCGCCCGATCGTTTCCGCTGATCTTGATGACATACGGTATGTGATATATCAGAACGAAGCAAGAAGAATTTCCACTAGACCTTCAAGTTTCGACGATGCGGCGCAGCAATTTTGCAGGCAACTACGGCTAAATCAGCGCAATTAGGACGCCATTCATGCGCAATCGGCACAGATCTCCGGGCCATGTCGAAGCCTGGAAATCTCATCTGGATTACGCATCAAGATATATTACATACCACAATTCCAGCGACTTTCCGGCCCTCTGGAACACGTTGCCACGCACTGGCGTCCTCCGCGAACACCAGCGCGGCCACTAATAGGAATGGTCCGACTTCATCCCGAAGCCCGGCAGACTTCGCCAGGCTCCCCTACCCCCTTCACTGTCGGCCTACTCCCCCTGACGCTGCGATACGCCCGCCAGGAACGCGGCGTCGGACACGCGCACTGCCTCGGCATGCCCCGTGATAAAGCGCTTGCGCATGGGCGCCAGGAACACCTTGGCCGAGATCCCTGCCGCAATCGTCACCACCGCCGCCACCGAGAACACGGCTCCCCAGCCGCCATGCGCCGACAGGATCGATGCCAGCGGCACCACCATCGCCGCCGTGCCCTTCGCCGTGTACAGGGTGCCCGCATTGGCCGCCGCGAACTTGCTGCCGAAGGTATCGGCGCACAAGGCCGGGAAGATCGAGAAGATCTCGCCCCAGAACAGGAAGGTCAGCGCGGCGAAGAACATGAACCAGTACGGGTTGTGCCCCATCTGCATCAGCCCGAGCAGCGCCAGGCCCTCGCCGATGAAGATAACGAACATGGTGTTCTCGCGCCCGAACTTGTCAGACAGGAAGCCGCACAAGGGCCGCGTAAAGCCATTGCACATGTTGTCGATCGACAAGGTCATGGTCAGCAGCGGCAGCGTCATGCCCAGCATCGTCACCGGCATCGAGGCGAAGCCGAAGTCCTTAGCGATGGGCCCGAGCTGCGCCGTTGCCATGATCCCGCCCGCGGCCACGGCCACGAAGCAGACGTAGATCAGCCAGAACACCGGCGTCTTCACCATCTGCCCCGGCGAGAACTCGACTGGGTTGGTCAGCACCGCCTTGGCCGCCACCGCTCCTTTGGGCGCCTTGGGCTTCACCAGCAGCAGCGCCAGCACGAAGATGCACACGCCTTGCAGGATGCCGAAGGTCAGGAAGGCCTTTTCATAGCCCGAGCTCTGGATCATGTTGGCGATAGGGATCACCGTGATGGCCGAGCCGGCACCGAAACCCGCCGCCGTCAGCCCGGCTGCCAGGCCGCGCCTGTCCGGGAACCACTTCAGCGCGTTGCCGACGCAGGTCCCGTAGACGCCGCCCGCGCCGATGCCGGCAATCACCGCGGCCGCATACAGCTCCGGCAGCGTGGTCGCATAGGCATTCATCACCCATGCCAGCCCAGCACAGATTGCCCCGCCCGCCACTACCGGGCGCGGACCGAACTTGTCCACCAGCCAGCCTTCCAGCGGCACCAGCCAGGTTTCAGTCACGATAAAAATGGAAAATGCCACCTGGATAGCGGACGTGCCCCAGTGATGCTTGGCGTCCATCGGTGACACAAAAAGGGTCCAGCCGTACTGCAAGTTCGCCACCAGCCCCATGCACACCACACCGATTGCAAGCTGGATCCAACGGTTCTGCAGCCCGCGCCCGTTCACGTTGCCGTGACCGGCCGAGGCCGATGCTTCAAATTGCGCCATCTGTCTTGTCTCCTGGTACCGTTTGTTTGTGCCGCCTCGACGGGCACAACAGGGCTTTGTGGGTTGCCCTTCTCACAACTAGACCGGCGCCTGGCATTGCGGCACATGAAGTCGTGGATTGATGCTACCTGAAGCTTAATTTGACAGGTCTTAAAGTTTTTTATCGTATTTATTCACGATCATTTATATACGACTGAACTGGCATGAATCGCCTGGCGGGCTTCCATAGCGGCTCGTCTATGGTCCGGCGCCCGACCAAAGCTCCGTACAAGCAATAAAGCCACGGGCGCCCCGCGAGAGCAGGGGCGACCGTGGCTTGAACAAAGCGGAAACGGATCCGGGATGCTTACCTCAGGCCGGTGCTTCCTCCAACTGCCGCAGCAAGGCGTCGACACTGCCCTTGGCGTCGCCAAACCACATCCGCGTGTTGTCCTTGTAGAACAGCGGGTTGTCCACGCCGGCATAGCCCGCCGCCATGCTGCGCTTGGACACCACCACGGTGCGGGCCTTCCAGACCTCCAGCACCGGCATGCCGGCAATGGGGCTGCCTGGGTCTTCCAGCGCGCCGGGGTTGACGATGTCGTTGGCGCCTACCACCAGCACCACGTCGGCCTTCTCGAAGTCGTCGTTGATCTCTTCCATCTCCAGCACGATGTCGTACGGCACGCGCGCCTCGGCCAGCAGCACGTTCATGTGCCCGGGCAGGCGGCCCGCCACCGGGTGGATGCCGAAGCGCACGTTGACCCCCTGCGCCCGCAGTCGCCGCGCGATCTCGCTGATGGTGCCCTGGGCCTGCGCCACCGCCATGCCGTAGCCAGGCACGATGATCACGTCGCTGGCGTCCTTGAGCAGGTTGCCGACTTCCTCGCTGGACACCGGCAGCACCTCGCCCTGCTCGGTCGCCGCGCCCTGCGCCTGCACCGCGCCGAAGCCGCCCAGGATCACCGACAGGAACTTGCGGTTCATCGCCTTGCACATGATGTAGCTGAGGATGGCGCCGCTCGATCCCACCAGCGCGCCGGTGATGATCAGCAGGTCGTTGCCCAGCATGAAGCCGGTAGCCGCCGCGGCCCAGCCGGAGTAGCTGTTGAGCATCGACACCACCACCGGCATGTCGGCGCCGCCGATGGCCAGCACCAGGTGCGCGCCGACCAGCAGCGCAATCACCGTCATGGCCGCCAGCGGCACCAGCCCCTGCTGCGCGTCGGGCGCGCTCAGGAAGGCATAGCCCAGCCACACGCAAACCAGCAGCGCGATGGCATTCAAGGCATGCCGCCCGGGCAGCAGCATCGGCTTGCCGCCCATGGTGCCCTGCAGCTTCAGGAAGGCGATGATCGAGCCCGTGAACGTGACCGCGCCGATCAGGATGCCAAGGTAGGTTTCCACTTCATGGATGGCCTTCTCCGCGCCGGTGAGCGCATGGGTATCCAGGTAGTTGGCGTAGCCCACCAGCACCGCGGCCAGGCCGACGAAGCTGTGCAGCACCGCCACCAGCTGCGGCATCTGCGTCATTTCCACACGCTTGGCCAGCATGGCACCGGCGATACCGCCCACCAGCATCGCGCCGATGATGATGGCGATGCCGTCCGGGCTGCCCGCCAGCACGGTGGTCAGCACCGCGATCACCATGCCGGCGATGCCCAGCAGGTTGCCGCGGCGCGCGGTGCCGGGGTGGCTCAGCCCGCTCAGGCTGAGGATGAAGAGCGCACTGGCGCCCAGGTAAGCGATATTGCTGATTCCGGATGGCATCCCTGTCTCCCCGTCTCTAGTCCCGCTGGAACATCTTGAGCATGCGCTGCGTCACCAGGAAGCCGCCGGCGATATTGATGGTGGCCAACAGCACCGCGCAGCCGGCAATCACCGCCGTCACCAGCGATGGCTTGCCCAGCTGCACCAGCGCCCCCACCACGATGATCCCGCTGATGGCATTGGTCACGCTCATCAGCGGTGTATGCAGCGCGGCGGTGACGTTCCACACCACCTGGTAGCCGACAAAGATCGCCAGCACGAACACCGTGAAATGCGCCATGAAGGCCGGCGGCGCGACCGCGCCCAGGCCCAGCAGCGCAGCCGCCGCGATGGCCAGCGCGATCAGCGTCGCCCCGGTGCGGCTGCGCGGCGGCTCGGGCTCGGCCTGCACCGGCGGCGTTGCGGCCGGCGCCTGCTGCTGCGGGATCGCCACCGTCAGCGGCGGCGGTGGCCAGGTCACCGTGCCCTGGTGCAGCACCGTGGCGCCGCGGATCATCTCGTCGTCCATGTCGACCACGAGCTGGCCGTCCTTGCCCGGCGTCAGCTCCGTCAGCAGATGGCGGATATTGGTGCCATAGAGCTGGCTGGCCTGCGCGGCCATGCGGCTGGGCAGGTCGGTGTAGCCGATGATGGTGACGCCGTGTTGCCGCACCGCTTCGCCCGGCACGGTCAGCACGCAGTTGCCGCCCTGCTCCGCGGCCAGGTCGACCACCACGCTGCCGGCGCGCATCAGGCCCACCGTGCCGGCCTCAAGCAGCTTGGGCGCGGGCCTGCCCGGGATCAGCGCGGTGGTGATGATGATGTCGACCTCGCGCGCCTGTTCGGCAAAGAGACGCATCTCGGCCTCGATAAAGGCCGGGCTCATCTCCTTGGCATAGCCGCCGCCGCCGTTGCCGTCCTCTTCGATCTCGACGGTCAGGAACTCGGCGCCCAGGCTTTCGATCTGCTGGCGCACTACCGGCCGCGTATCGAAGGCGCGCACCACGGCCCCCAGGCTGCGCGCCGCGCCGATGGCCGCCAGCCCCGCCACGCCCGCGCCGATCACCAGCACGCGCGCCGGCGGGATCTTGCCCGCGGCCGTGATCTGCCCGGCAAAGGGCCGGCCAAACGCATGCGCGGCTTCGATCACCGCGCGGTAGCCCGCCATATTGGCCATCGAGCTGAGCGCGTCCAGCTTCTGCGCGCGCGAGATGCGCGGCACGCAGTCCATCGCCAGCACGGTTGCGCCACGCTGCGTCAGCCGCTCCAGCATCGCCATCTGCTGCGCCGGCCAGACAAAGCCGATCAGCGTGGCATGCTTCTTCAGCAGCGCCGCCTCCTCCACGCCCAGGCTGGGATGGACCTGCGGCGGGCGCACCTTGATCACCACGTCGACCGAGGCCCACAGGCTGGCCGCGTCGACAATGGCCGCACCGGCGGCGCTGTAGTCAGCGTCGGAGAACGACGCTTCCTGACCGGCCCCGGTCTCCACCACCACCTGGTAGCCCAGCTTGAGCAGTTCCCTGACCGAGTCGGGCGTGGCGGCAACGCGCCGTTCGCCCGGGTGGACTTCGCGTGGCACACCGATCGTCATTGGCATGGCATTCACCGTTTTATGGAAGGAATCAGGCGCCAGCTCAGCCGCGCACGTGGTTGACCAGCGAGCCGATGCCCGCGATCGCCACCTCGACCACCGCACCGTCCTTCATCGACCCCACGCCGATCGAGGTGCCGCACGCAATCACGTCGCCGGGCATCAGCGTCAGGTCCTGCGAGATCCGGCTGACCTGTTCCTCCGGCGAGAAGATCATGTCCGACAGCGGGTAGTTCTGCCGCTCCACGCCATCGAGCCGCGTGATGACGCTGGCGGCTTTCCAGTTGAAGCCGGAGACAATGGCCGGGCCGATGCAGCCGAAGGTGTCGAAGCCCTTGGCGCGTGTCCACTGCGGGAAGTTGGGGTCGGCCGTGATCAGCTCGGCCGCGGTCACGTCGTTGACGACGGTGTAGCCGAAGATATGCGCGCCGGCCTCTGCCACCGACACATTGCGCGCCTTGCTGCCGATCACGATGCCCAGCTCGCCCTCATAGACGATCTTGCCGTCGTAGCTCTTGGGGCGCAGCACAGCATCGCCCGGACCCGCCAGCGACGAAGCCGGCTTGATCAGGAACAGCGGGTGCGTGGGCACGGGCTTTTCCAGCTTGCGCGCGAGTGCGTGGAAGTTGTTCCACAGCGCCACCACCTTGCCCGGCGCACAGGGCGCGACCAGCGTCAGCGACGCGCGGTCATGCACGGCGCCGGTGGGGGCGGGGTCGTTGAAACCGTCGCCGTCATATTCGACGACACAGTTGCCATCGGCTTCGTCGATGCGGCCATGGCCGATGCTGCCGTCGGCGCGGCGAAAGCGAATCCAGGTTTGCACAGCATGCTCCTTGCGCAGGCAAAGGGAGGCCCTGCCTGCTCCAATGTCGGTTGCAGGATCTTGGAAGAAGTGGTGTCGCGGGCGGCGCGCGCCCGGAATCGTCATTCCCGCACAGGCCGGAATGACGTCAGGCTTGCGTCATACCGCGCCGGCCAGCTTCATCGCGGCGATCTGCGCGGGCGAGCGCCCCAGCCACTCGAGGATCTCTTCGGTATGCTCGCCCAGCAGCGGCGAACGCTCGATCTCCACCGGCGACGCCGAGAGCGTGATCGGGCAGCCCAGCTGCACGTAGCTGCCGCGCTGCGGGTGCTCCAGCTCCTTCAGGTAGCCGCGCTGGTACAGCGACTCGTCCTCGATCAGGTCTTTCATCGACAGGATCGGGCCGCACGGCACATCGACCTCGTTGAGCGCCGCCATCACGTCGAACTTGCTGCGGCCGCCGGTCCATTTCTCGATCACGGCAAAGCAGTCGGCCAGGTGCTTGAGGCGTGCCTCGGGCGTGGCGTAGTCCGGATTGGTGATCAGGTCCTCGCGCCCGCACAGGCGCATCAGCGGCTCCCAGCCCTGCGGCTGGATGATGACGTAGACATAGTCGTTGGGGCCGCCCGGCGCGCAGCGCAGCGCCGCGCCTGGCTGGCCGCCGCCCGAGGCATTGCCGGCGCGCGGCACGTGGTCGCCGAATTCTTCGTTCGGGTACTCGCGCAGCGGGCCGTTGGACAGGCGCTGCTGGTCGCGCAGCTTGACGCGGCACAGGTTCAGCACCGCGTCCTGCATCGCCACTTCCACGCGCTGGCCGCGGCCGGTGTGCTCGCGCTGCAGCAGCGCGGCCAGGATGCCGACCACGCAATGCACGCCCGTGCCGGAGTCGCCGATCTGCGCGCCGGTGACGGTAGGCACGCCCTCGGCATCGCCCGTGGTGGAGGCCGAACCGCCCATGCACTGCGCCACGTTCTCATACGCCTTGCAATCCGCGTACGGCCCCGGGCCGAAGCCCTTGATCGAGGCATAGACCAGCCGCGGGTTCAGGTCCTGCAGGTGGTCCCAGTCAAAGCCCGCGCGCTCCAGCACGCCCGGCCCGAAGTTCTCGATCAGCACGTCGCTGCGCTGGACCAGGTCTTCGAGCAGCGCCTTGCCTTCGGGCGTCTTCATGTTCAGCGTCAGGCTGCGCTTGTTGCTGTTGAGCATGGTGAAGTACAGGCTGTCGGCGTTGGGCACGTCGCGCAGCTGGCTGCGGGTAATGTCCCCGCGGCCGGGCATTTCCACCTTGATCACGTCCGCGCCCAGCCACGCCATCAGCTGCGTGGCCGAGGGGCCCGCCTGGACGTGGGTCATGTCCAGGATGCGAACGCCTTGCAGTGCCTTGGTTTCCATTTCGGATGTCTCCTCGGGCGATGGTTTCACTTGTATATGGTCTGGTTCTTGGTGCTCGGCGCGTACTCGCTCGGGTCCGTTCCGGCCCTCTTGATGACATACGGTATGTGATATATCAGAAGAGAGCAAGAGGAGTTTGCCCGATGCGACACAAATTTCGACGATGCAATGCAGCAATCGGCCGGTTTCGCCTGCTGGAAGTGGGAAACCCAGTGAAATCCCGAATCAGTCAGGCAGCAGCTTTTTCGCATTGATATATTACATACCATAGCGCGAAACGCTCGCCCGCTATCTGGAAGCGCACAAAAGCAAAACGGCGGACCCAGGTCCGCCGTTTTGCCGCCCTGCCCCGCCCGCCTTCAGTCGAGGAAGTCGCAGTGCCGTTCCACGTAGTCAGCCAGATCCAGCGAATGCTGCCGCACCAGCCGCTCGGCCAGCTCAGTATCGCGCTTCTCCAGCGCCTCGATGATGCGCAGATGGTCCACGATCGAACGCGCCGCCCGGTCACTCTGCGAGATCGTCATCTTCCGGATCGCCCGCACATGGATAAAGATATTGCGGATCGTGTCCATGATGATCTGCGACTTGGACAGCTGCACGATCGCCTGGTGGAACACGATATTGGCGTCGGAATACTCTTCGATATGCTCGGCCGGGGTGGAATCGCGGAAGCTGTCGAACATGCTGCGCAGCTGCGCGATCTCGGCATCGGTGGCGTTCTCGGTGGCCAGCCGCGCCGCCATGCTTTCCAGCGCGGCCCACATCTGGATCATCTCCACGATCTCGCGCTTGGTCTTGCGCATGATGTAGATGCCGCGCCGGGGCACGGTGCGCAGGAAGCCTTCCTGCTCCAGCAGCGTCATGGCTTCGCGGATGGGCGTGCGGCTGACACCCATGGCCTCGCTCAGCACCCGCTCATCGAGGCGGATCTCGTCGCGCGACTGGTAGATGTCAGCGTCGGCGATGGCCTGGCGCAACATGGCGTAGGCCTGGTCGCGCAGGCTCGCGCCGGCATTGATCGGTTGCACGGACAAGGCCAGCCCGTTGGGCTGGACGATGGATTGGCTTTGCGCAGACATGAATGAGCTCGTGTGAGACCAGCGGCAGGGTGGCCGGAATGGCTGCCCCCGCATTGCCGCACAGCTTAGCAAAAACGCCTGACCCATTACGAAAACGCATCAAACAATGCGTTGTTGTCATGCATCGGCACAGTAGCGGTGCGCGGTCTGTCGTATATGGTATATCACTATCGCCCTGCCTTTCTCGCTTCGCAAGCCTGGCTCACGCTACCTTGGCGCGCCTGGCGTGCGCCAGGGGATACCTGACCCGGCGGTATCCCCTGTTGCCAGCCGCGCTCAGGCGGCCAGCTTGGCCATCGTGTCGCGCTGCTTGATCAGCCCCAGCACGGCGTCGCACATCGGCGTGGGCTGCCCGACCAGGCGTCCCATTTCCTGCACCACGGTCAGCAGCGGGTCGATTTCCATGGCCCGCCCGGCCTCCAGGTCCTGCAGCATCGAGGTCTTGTGCGCGCCCACGGCACCGGCGCCGTCGATGCGCCGCTCCACGTCGACGCGGAATTTCACCCCGAAGCGCTCGGCGATGCCCTGCGCCTCCACCATCATCTGGCGCGACAGCGCCCGCGTGGCCGGGTCGGCGGTGATGACGTCGAGCGTGGCATGCGTGAGCGCGCTGATCGGGTTGAAGCACAGGTTGCCCCACAGCTTGAGCCAGATCTCGTCGCGGATGTTGTCGCGCACCGGGGCGTCCAGGTCGGCGGCCATCATCATCTCGCTGAGCCGGGTCACGCGCGCGGAGCGGCTGCCATCCGGCTCGCCCAGCGGAAACTTCTTGCCGTAGACATGCTTGATCACGCCGGGCGCAACGATCTCAGCCGCGGGATAGACCACGCAGCCGATGGCCCGCTCCGGCCCCAGGCCCTGCCACTGGCGCCCGCCGGGATCGACGCTTTCCAGCGTGCTGCCGGCCAGGTCGCCGCCATGCTTGTAGAAGTACCAGTACGGAATGCCGTTGACGCCGGTGACGACCGCGGTTTCCGGCCCCAGCAGCGGCTGCATCTGGTCCACCACGCCCGGTACGGAATGCGCCTTGAGGGTGATGAACACATAGTCCTGGTGCCCGAGCTCGCGCGGATCGCTGGTGCATCGCACCTTGGCCACGCGTTCTTCGCCGTCGATCAGCAGCCTGACGCCATGTTCCTGCATTACCGCGAGATGGGGGCCGCGCGCGACGAAGCTGACCTCCGCCCCCGCGCGCGCCAGTTGCGCCCCGACATAGCCGCCGATGGCGCCTGCGCCGTAGATACACACTTTCATTGCTGTCTCCTTGATGGCCCGATTTAGATCTTTGATATATCACATACTATATTCCATGGAGGCGCAAGGCAACCGCGTCAAACAACCTTTATCTTTCCGGATCACACTGCGCGGGCAAGCGGCGCTGCGCTAACATGACGCCTGCATGTGCCCCGGGCGGACCACCGTCCGGCGCCGACCTGCAACCTGACACCCGGAGCCCTCATGGAAGCGTCGTTGGCATTGCTGCAGGACCCCGCCGCGTGGGCGGCACTGGCCACCCTGGTGGCCATGGAAATCGTGCTGGGGATCGACAACCTGATCTTCATCTCGATCCTGACCAACAAGCTGCCTGAAGCCATGCGCGAGAAAGCGCGCAAGATCGGCATCAGCCTGGCGCTGGTGATGCGCCTGGGCTTGCTGGCCACCATCGCCTTCATCGTCAAGCTCACCGAGCCGGTGTTCACCATCCTGGGCCAGGGGCTGTCGTGGCGCGACATGATCCTGATTGCGGGCGGCGCCTTCCTGGTCTGGAAGGCCACGCGCGAAATCCACCACCATGTCTCCGCCGGCGAAGAAGGCGAGGAAAACGGCACGGCCAAGGCGGTGCAGAGCTTCGCCTCGGCCATCGGCCAGATCCTGGTGCTGGACCTGGTGTTTTCGATCGACAGCATCATCACCGCGGTCGGCATGACCGAGCATGTGCAGATCATGTTCGTGGCGGTGATCGCCGCGGTGATGGCAATGCTGTTCGCGGCCACGCCGCTGGCCAACTTCATCAACCGCAACCCGACCATCGTGATGCTGGCACTGGCCTTCCTGATGATGATCGGCATGACGCTGGTCGCGGAGGGCCTCGGCACCCATGTGCCCAAGGGCTATATCTATACGGCGATGGCGTTCTCGGCCGCGGTCGAGGGGCTGAACATGCTGGCGCGGCAACGGCGACAGCGGCGCCGGGCCGGCGGGCAGGCGCACTGATGTGCGGCGGCGGCCGCTTGCAGCCGGGCTGCAGGCGGCCGCCTGTAACAGAGGGTGTCCGAACTTTTCGCGGACGGCGGCGTCTCTTACAGTTCTGCACAACCCCGGACAATAAAAGGACGCTTTCGCCACATGATGAACCGCCGAACCCTGCTGGTCTCCGCCACTGCCTCCGCCGCGCTCGCCGCACTGGGCATTACCCCGTCGGTGCTGGCAGCCAGCCGGATCAAGCTCGGCGACGCCCAGCCATTCGGTTTCGACGCCCTGATCGAACGCGCCCGCGCGCTGGCCGGCAAGCCCTACGCGCCGCCGCCGTCGCCGCCCGCGGACGTGCTGTCCCGCATCGACTACGACGCCCACGGCAAGATCCGCTTCCGCACCGACGACGCGCTCTTTGCCAGTGGCCCCGGCCAGTTCCCGGTCACCTTCTTCCACCTCGGCACGTACTTCCGCACGCCAGTGCGCATGCACGTGATCGAGCGCGCCAAGGGCGGCCTCGGCAAGGCCCGCGAGATCGTCTACGACGACGCCTACTTCGACATGCCGGCCGACAGCCCCGCGCACAAGCTGCCGCCGGGCAGCGGCTTTGCCGGCTTCCGCTTCCAGGAAAGCCGCCTCGGCGACCAGAAGACGCGCGACTGGCGCAAGAACGACTGGGTTGCCTTCCTCGGCGCATCGTATTTCCGCGCCATCGGCGACCTGTACCAGTACGGGCTGTCCGCGCGCGGCGTTGCCATCGACGTGGCCGAAGCCGGCAAGTCCGAGGAATTCCCGGCCTTCACCCATTTCTGGTTCGAGACGCCCGAGGGCAACGGCGATACCGTCACGGTCTATGCCCTGCTGGATGGCCCCAGCATCGCCGGCGCCTACCGCTTCGTCATGCAGCGTGGCAAGGCCGTGATCATGGATGTGGAATGCGCGCTGTTCCTGCGCAAGGATGTGGGCCGGCTGGGGCTGGCGCCGCTGACCTCGATGTTCTGGTTCTCTGAAGGCATCAAGGGCACCGCCGTCGACTGGCGCCCGGAGGTGCACGATTCCGACGGCCTGGCGCTGTGGAACGGCGCCGGCGAGCATATCTGGCGCCCGCTGAACAACCCGCCGCAGACCACGGCCTCGGCGTTTTCCGACGATAACCCGAAGGGCTTCGGGCTGCTGCAGCGCGACCGCCTGTTCGACCACTACCAGGACGGCGTCAACTATGAGCGCCGCCCGAGCCTGTGGGTCGAGCCGCGCGACGGCTGGGGCGCCGGTTCGGTGCAGCTGGTTGAGCTGCGCACTGATGACGAGATCCACGACAACATCGTCGCCATGTGGGTGCCCAAGGCCCCGGCCAAGGCCGGCAGCACCTACCGCCTGCGCTACCGGCTGCACTGGCAGGCCGACGAGCCGTTTCCCTCGCCGCTGGCGCGCTGCGTGGCCACGCGCCTCGGCAATGGCGGCCAGCCGGGCCAGCCGCGGCCCAAAGGCGTGCGCAAGTTCATGGTCGAGTTCAAGGGCGCGTCGCTGGAGAAACTGCCCTTCGGCGTCAAACCCGAAGCCGTGCTGACCGCCTCGCGCGGCACCTTCTCATACGTCTTCACCGAGGCCGTGCCCAACGGCGTGCCGGGCCACTGGCGTGCCCAGTTCGACCTCACCACCGACGGCAACCAGCCGGTCGATATCCGCCTGTTCCTGAGGCTGAACGGCAAGCCGCTGTCGGAGACCTGGCTCTATCAATACCACCCGTTCCAGTCGCCGGCGGGCTGAGGCGCCCGGCCCGGCCGCGCGCCGGGCCCTTTACACCATATTGCGTCGCCGTGATGTCAGGCGCGCACGAGCGGGTATGATGGCTGGCTACGACAGTCCAACTGCATCAGCCAGCCTCACATGATTTCTCAAGAGTTCGCCGGCGCCGCCGAGAGTGGCCAGGCCGCATCGCTCCCGCGCTCAGAGCGCGCCTACCAGCAACTGCGCGCCGCCATCCAGGCCGGCCAGCTGCCCCCCGGCACGCGGCTGCGCGAGGTGGAACTGGCCGAATCCCTGGGCCTGTCGCGCACGCCGGTGCGTGAAGCGCTGTCGCGGCTGGAATCCGAAGGGCTGGTCGTCAACGAGCCCAACCGCGGCATGATGGTCACCCAGCTCGACGCCAGCATGGTCAGCGAGCTGTACGTGATGCGCGAAGTGCTGGAAGGCACCGCCGCCGCGCTGGCCGCGCGCCACGCCACCGACGTGGAGATCTCGCTGCTGCGCGATATCGTCGAGCGTGACCTGGCCATTGCCGACGACCCCGACCGGCTCGCGCTGAACAACCGGCTCTTCCACGAAACCCTGCACCGCTGCGCCCACAACCGCTACCTGCTGAAGACGCTGCGCTCGCTGCATGAGTCGATGGCACTGCTGGGACGCACCACGCTGGCGGTGCCGGGGCGCGCGCGCAGCTCCTACGAAGAACACATCTCGCTGGTCGAGGCGCTGGAAAAGCGCAACCCGGCACTGGCCGAGCAGATCGCGCGCCGGCATATCCAGCAGGCCTACAAGGTGCGGCTGTCGCTCTGGATCCAGGAACAGTCGGGCTGCTGAGCTGCCCGGCAGCAGTCGGCAGTATCAGGCCGGCTGGGCGCGCGCCGTGTGCAGCGTGCCCAGGCTAAGCACGGCCAGCGCCACCAGGATCAGCATCACGGCACCCAGCGTCTGCGGGGCGATCTGCTCGCCGCCCAGCCACGCGCCCATCGCCAGCGCCACCGGCGGGTTCACATAGACATAGCTGGCCGACAACGTCTGGCTGACCGTGGACACCAGGTACATATAGGCAGAGAACGCCACCAGCGACCCCGCCACCACCAGGTAGACCCAGGCCCAGCCGGCCTGCGCGCTGATCGATGCCGGCCACGGCTCCTGCCGCAGCGCCGACAGCACCATCAGCACCGCGCCGCCGATCAGCATCTCCGCGGCAAATGCCGAGGCGCCCTGGGGCAGTTCCAGCCGGCGCGCCAGCTGCGAGCCGAACGACCAGCTCGCCACTGCCAGCATCAGCGCCACCACGCCCCCGGTACTGATGCGGAATTCCGCGCCCGCGGTCAGCACCAGGATGCCCAGGCTGCCGATCGCGATCGCCACGTACTCAAACCATTTCGGCCGGTTGCCGAAGCAGGCACCCCAGATCAGCGCGAAGATCGGCATCGATCCGATCATCACCGTGGTGGCACCGGACGAAATCGTCTGCTCGGCAATCGCGGTCAAACCCATGCCGCCCACCAGCAGGAACAGCGCCGGCACCGCGCAGTTGCGCAACAGCCGCCACGACGGCATCGGCGTGCCCCGCCACGCCAGCCAGGCGGCCAGCAGCAGCCCCGCGCACAGGAAGCGCGTGCCCATCATGAACAGCGGCGGAAAGCTCTCCAGCGTAAAGCGGATCGCCAGGTAGGTCGTGCCCCAGACCACATAGGTGATCAGCAGGCACAGCAGGACAAGCGGGGGCATGGTCGGGAAGGCGTGATGCGAAGGCATTCACGATAGCCCCCTGCCACGTCCCGGCCAAACGAAAAGGTCTGGCAAGCCTTGCGAAAGTTATTCACAAAGCACGCAAAATGCCGTGGGCAAAACAAAACCGGCCGCGTCTGCCCGGGCGGGCGCACGTATGGCCGGTTCTACAACGCAGCCCGCAACGGGCCGCAACTACTATGCTGCAAACAACACTTTAGCCGTTGGCGTAGACCACCTTGGCCTTGCGGGCCTGGGTCTGCAGGCGCTCGATCGCGCTCTGGACGAAGGCGATGGCGCGCTTCACGTCGTGGGCGAAGCCCAGGCTTTGCGTACCGAGTTCACGGTCGATCAGGTCGCGTTCGAGTTGGTCAGTCAGCTTGATATCGGATTGGGTGTTCATGGCGTCCTTCCTTTCGGGATTACCCTTATGGGGTTTTCCCTGATTGTAGCAGAGGAATTGTCGCAATGCAGCATTAGGTGAAAGTACGTATGTGGGGGCGCAACGGCTTGTTTGGCGATGTCACCGAAATCTTGCCGGTCGGCAGCGTTATGCTTGAATCCATTCAGGGCAACGATATGCCTTGTCGACGCACAATAAGAGCACCTTGAATCACCCAACCTCCTCTCCGGAACCGGTACCGGAGCCGTCCCGTGAGTTCCCGTTCGCTATTCAAAAACGGATGCCGGTATGCCAAGGCCCCAGATCCTGACCTATGTCGACGCCGGCGCTTCCGACTGGACCGCATGCCTGATGCGGACCATCGGGCACCAACTCCATGCCAGCACCTACGAGATCCGTGCGGTGATGGCAGACGACATCCGGCACGACGCCACGCTGTTCGATGGGGCGGTGCTGTTTGTCATGCCGGGGGGCGCCGACCTTCCCTACTGTGCAATGCTGAACGGTGCCCCGAACGTGCGCATCCGGCATTTCGTCGAGCAGGGCGGCGTCTACCTCGGGATTTGCGCGGGCGCTTACTACGCATGTCGGGAACTGGCGTTCCACGCCGGCACCAGGGGCGCAATCTGCGGCCCGCGCGAACTGTGCTTTGTCGACGCGGTGGCAGTGGGCTCGCTGCCAGAACTTACTGACGGCATGCTGTATGACGGCACGCCGCGTACCACGGCCGCGGTGAAACTGCGGACCACGGACAGCCTGACCGATGTCCCGATGTCGCTATACACCCACTACCATGGCGGCTGCCGCTTTGACTTCGGCGACGCCCCCGGCCCCGACACGCAGGTCCTGGCCGTCTATGCGGATATCGATGGCACGCCGCCCGCCATCGTCAGTTCACGGGTTGGCAAGGGCCGCGCGGTGCTCGCCGGGGTCCACCTGGAGATCTCCGAGCGGGAGTGCAAGGATGCGCTGCGCGGACACAGCGATATGCCTGAACACCTCCATGTCTGCGACCGGCTGGCGGAGACCGGCGATACACGCCTGGCGGTGTTTCGCCGCTTGCTGGCGCACGCGGGGCTTGCGCTGAACTGAGCGGCGCGCCCTACCCTTTGGCCGGCATTCTTAGTGAATTCACACAATGTTGACCAGCCGCGTCCCCGCCGTCAGGAACGTGCCTGCGGCCGCCTGCCACGTTACGCGGCCGCCGCGATGAGCATGGACTTGCATCTCCATCTTCATGGCTTCCATCACGGCGATCAAATCGCCTTCCTTGACCTCGTCGCCAACTGCGACCTTCCAGGTCTGCACGGTGCCGGCGATCGGGGACGGCAGGTCGGCCGGGTCGGTAGCGGCGGCCTGGGCCGGCGCCGCGGCGCCGGCTTGCCCGGGCGCGTCGGCGAGGCCGCGTAGCAACTGCGCCGGCAGGCCCAGCACCATGCGGCGGCCGTCGATCTCGATGGCGGTGCGCAGCAGGCTGGCATCGTGCTGGGGCTCGGCACGGGTGGCCGCCGCCAGCGGTTCGGCGAAGTCGGACTCGATCCAGCGCGTGTGGACCCTGAAGCCATCCGCGCCGAGGAAATCTGCGTGGTCGATCACCGCACGGTGGAACGGCAGCACCGACGCCACACCCTCGATACGGAACTCGCGCAGCGCACGGCGCGCGCGCGCCAGCGCCTGTTCGCGCGTGGCACCGGTCACGATGAGCTTGGCCATCAGCGAGTCGAATGTGCCGGGGACCACCGAGCCCGACTGCACACCCGAGTCCACGCGCACGCCGGGGCCCGACGGCGCATCGAAGCGCAGCACCGGCCCGGGCGTGGGCAGGAAGCCGCGGCCCACGTCCTCGGCGTTGATGCGGAACTCGATTGAATGGCCCAGCGGCGCCGGGGTTTCGGTAATGGAGAGCGGCAAGCCATCCGCCACGCGCAATTGCTCGACTACCAGATCCACGCCGGTGGTCTGCTCGGTCACGGGGTGCTCCACCTGCAGGCGGGTGTTGACCTCCAGGAAGGAGATCGCGCCGCTGGCGCTGAGCAGGAATTCCACGGTGCCGGCACTGGTGTAGTTGGCCGCCGCGCAGATGTCGCGGGCGGCGGCATGGATGCGCGCGCGCTGCGCGTCGGTCAGGAACGGCGCGGGGGCTTCTTCGACCAGCTTCTGGTTGCGGCGCTGCAGTGAGCAGTCGCGCGTGCCCAGCACCACGACATTGCCATGCTGGTCGGCCAGTACCTGCGCTTCGATATGGCGGGGCTTGTCGAGGAACTGCTCAACGAAGCATTCGCCGCGGCCAAATGCAGTGACAGCCTCGCGCACGGCGGAGGCGTACAGCTCTTCAACCTCATCCATGCGCCATGCGATCTTCATGCCGCGGCCGCCGCCGCCGAAGGCTGCCTTGATGATAATCGGCAGGCCGTTCTGCTCGGCAAAGGCCAGTACCTCGCTGGCGTCCACGACCGGGTCGGGCGTGCCGGCGACCAGCGGGGCACCGACTTGCAAGGCGATCTTGCGCGCTTCCACCTTGTCGCCCAGCCGGGCAATCGTGGCGGGAGACGGGCCAATCCAGACCAGGCCGGCATCGATCACTGCCTTGGCAAAGGCTTCACTTTCCGACAGGAAGCCGTAGCCTGGATGCACGGCATCTGCCCCGCTGCGTCGGGCGATATCGAGCAGCTTGGGAATGTTCAGGTAGGTGTCGGCCGGACGGTCGCCGTCCAGGCCGTAGGCCTCGTCGGCCAGCCGCGCGTGCAGCGCGTCGATATCAGCATTGGCATACACGGCCACCGACCCGACTCCGTAGTCGGCACAGGCGCGGATGATGCGGACGGCAATCTCGCCACGGTTGGCAATCAGGACTTTCTTCATCGCAATTCTCGGTTGGGGCTTGTGCGCTCAGGCGGCAGACGGTCGCTGCGCCGACGGTTGCAGTTCTGACGGTTGAAGTTCTTCGAAGGCGCCGACCGGGTTGAAACGCAGCCAGGCGCCAACCGGAACCTGTCCGGCGCGGTCCAGGTGGTAAGGAGCCACGGCCCCGATCACGGGGTAGCCGCCGGTCAGCGGGTGGTCAGCCAGGAACAGCACGGGTTGGCCGCTTGGCGGCACCTGCAACGCACCCAGGGCGGTGCCCTCGCTGGGCAGCTCACCGGTGATGGCACGCTCCAGCGGCACCTCGCCGGCCAGGCGCAGGCCCACGCGGTTGGATTGTGGGGTGACTTGCCAGCGCTGCGCGGCAAGGCGCGCCACGGACTCGGCAGTGAACCAGTCGGTGCGGGGACCGAGCACCACATCCAGCACGACGTCCTGCTCCACCGTGGGCAGGTCGGCGGCAGGCAACCCGGGGGTGCCCACCACGGCGCCGGCCGGTGCGGGCAGCAGGTCCAGCACATCGCCCACGGCCAGCGGCGCGGGGCCGACCTTGGCCAGGGTGTCAGTAGCACAACTGCCCAGGACCGGCGCGACGGCAAACCCGCCGCGTGCAGCCACATAGCTCCGGGCGCCGGCAAGAGGCTGACTGATGCTTAGCGTGTCGCCATCGGCCAGCGCCACGGCCTGGTGGTTCGGGACGCTCCATTGGCGGCCATCGGCAGTGCGCACCATCAGCGCCGCATCGGCGCCGGTGACAGCCAGCACGGTTTCGCCCACGCTCTGCAGTTGCAGGCCGCCGCCCACGGTTTCGAGCGCCGCGCCGTCGCTGCGGTTGCCGACCAGGCGGTTGGCCATCTTGAGGGCGGCCTGGTCCATCGCACCCGAGGCCGAGACGCCCTGCCCCGCCTGGCCGTGCCGGCCCAGGTCCTGGAACACGGTCTGCAGCCCGGTGGCCTTCACCTTGAGCGTGGCGGCAGCAGGCGCCTTGTCCGTCGGCAACGGCTGGCGCGCCGGGGCGCCGGGGGCGATGCCGCTGCCCGCATCGAGCACGCCATCGAGCGTGGCGATGTCGATGAACTGCACGCGATAGCCGGGCTGCAGCAGCGCAGGCTGTTCGCGATTCAGGTCCCACATGGCCACGGGGGTGACCCCGATGATCTGCCAGCCGCCCGGGCTGGCTTGCGGGTACACGCCGCTGAAGGTGCCCGCCAGGCCCACGGCGCCGGCGGGAATACGCGTGCGCGGCGTACTGCGGCGCGGCACGTCAAAGCTGGGATGGCCGCCGCTGAGATAGGCAAAGCCTGGCGCAAAGCCGGTAAAGGCAACGGTGTATTCGCTGCCGGTGTGGCGGCGCACCACTTCTTCGGGCGTGATGCCAAGCAGCTGGGCCACCTCGGCCAGGTCCTCGCCGTCATAGCGCACCGGAATCTCGACCAGGATGTTGCTGCGCTCGACGCGCTGCGACAGGTCGCGCGCGGCGATGGCCGATACCAGCGCGGCGGCGCTGGTGGCCAATGGGCGGAAGTGAACGAGGATGGTGCGCGCGGCGGGCACCAGCTCCGCCACGCCGTGCAGGGGATCGCGCTGCAGCGAGGCCAGCAAGGCCAGCGTCTGGTCCAGGTCGGCCAGTTCCAACAGCAGTGCATTCGAAGTGACGGGCAGAAAACGCAAAACGAGCTCCGCAATGACCCGGGGGTCCTAGACGTGATACGTGCTGTCTGGCACGTCGGTAATGAACATGTGGCCCGGCGCATGCGTCACGGCGAACGGCACGCCTGACGCCATCACGGCCGCCTGGGGCGTGACGCCGCAAGCCCAGAACACCGGGATCTCGCCCGGCTCGATACGCACGGCGTCACCAAAGTCAGGCCTGCCGAGGTCGGCAATGCCCAGCGCGGCCGGATCACCGACATGGACGGGCGAGCCGTGCACCGACGGGAAGCGTCCGCTGATGGAAACCGCATCGGCAACCCGATGCGCAGGGATGGGCCGCATGGACACGACCATCTCGCCATGCAGGCGGCCAGCCGGGCGACACTGGCGGTTGGTGCGGTACATCGGCACGTTGGAACCGTCGGCGATATGCCGCACCTCGATGCCTGCCTCTTGCAGCGGCGTCTCGAAGGTGAAGCTGCAGCCGATCAGGAAGGTGACCAGGTCCGGATGCTCAGTCCACAGGGAGGTGGCATCCGCCACCTCCTCCACCAGCTTGCCGTCGCGCCACACGCGATACAGCGGGATGTCGGTGCGGATATCCGCCCCTTCGGCCAGCACGGTCTGCTGTGCACCCGCTTCGATCACGTCGAGCACGGGACAGGCCTTGGGGTTGCGTTGCGCGTACAGCAGGAAGTCCCAGGCCCAGTCGCGCGGCAACGCGATCATGTTGGCTTGGGTCATCCCCGGTGCAATGCCGGCGGTAGGCTGTACGGTGCCGGCACGGTAGCTTGCGCGCGCTTCGCGCGCGGCGTTCACGGCGGCGATGCGGGCGCATTCCAGTGCGGAATCTTGCATGAGTGTTGCTCCGGTGTCTTGGATCAGGCGAACGCGCGAATCTTTACGCCGTCGCGCTCCAGGGCCTCGCGCACGGCGCGCGCCATTTCCAGCGCGCCGTCGCTGTCGCCATGCACGCAGATCGATTGCGCCTCCACGCGAGCCACGCTGCCGTCGATGGCCTGTACCGTGCCTTCACGCACCAGGCGCAGCATGCGTTGCGCCACTTCCGCGGCATCGTGCAGGATCGCGCCTTTTTCCCGGCGCGACACCAGCGTGCCCCCCGGCGTGTAGGCGCGATCGGCAAACGCCTCGGCAATGACGCGCAAGCCGGCCTCGCGCGCCCAGCCCACCAGCGGCGAGCCGGCCAGCGCGACCAGCGCCAGGCCGGGATCGACTGCGCGGATGCCGCTGATCACGTCGCGCGCCTGGCGTTCGTCACTGGCGATGGTGTTGTAGAGCGCGCCGTGCGGCTTGACATAGCGCACCGTGGTGCCGACCGTCGCCGCCATCCCGCTCAGCGCACTGATCTGGTAGATCACGTCGGCCACCAGGTCCGCACTGGCCATGTCCATGTTGCGGCGGCCGAAGCCTTGCAGGTCGGGGTAGGAAACATGGGCGCCCACCGCGACGCCGCGGGCCGCGGCAGCCTTGAGCGTGTGCAGGATGCCGGCCGGATCGCCCGCATGGAAGCCGCAGGCCACGTTGGCGCTGCTGACGATGTCCAGCATGGCGGCATCGTTGCCCATGCTCCATGCGCCGAAGCTCTCGTCGAGATCGCTGTTGAGGTCGATTTGCATAGTGTCAGGTCTGCAGTGCGCGGAGGTCTGGCCGTGTTGGCGGGTGATCAATGCACAGCCTCGGCCCCGGCTTCGGCGTGCAGTTCGCGCCCTTGCGTTTCTGGCAACAGCAGGCAGGCGATGACGACCAGCCCATAGGCGCCGGCGGCGAGATAGCCGATGGCAACACCCAGCGACATCGATGCGCTCATATGCCCGATCATGGCCGGGAATATGGAACCGACCGCACGGCCAAAGTTGTAGCAGAAGCCCTGGCCGGAGCCGCGGATATGGCTCGGATACAGCTCCGTCAGGTACGCCCCCATCCCCGAGAAGATGCCGGACAGGAAGAAACCCAGGGGGAAACCCAGCACCAGCATCGCAGCGTCGGTGATCGGCAACTGCGTATAGCAGATCACGAGGAAGGCCGCGCTCACCGCAAACAGCATGAAGCAACGCCGGCGCCCCAGGTGGTCGGATAGCCAGGCGCTGGTCAGGTAGCCGGCGAAAGACCCGGCGATCAGCACCATCAGGTAGCCGCTGGTGTTGAGCACGGAGAGATTGCGCTCCATCTTGAGGTAGGTGGGCAGCCAGGTCGTCACCGAATAGTAGGCACCTTGCATGCCGGTCGCCAGCAGGCTTGCCAGCACCGTCACGCGCAGCACGCCTGGCTTGAAGATCAGCATGAAGTTATTGCTTTGGCCGGTGCGGGCCAGCTTGGCCCTGGTTTCCTGATACACCTCGGGCTCGGAGATATTGCGGCGGATATACAGGATAAAGATCGCCGGCAGCACGCCGGCCCAGAACAGCACGCGCCATGCGTATTGCTGCTCGAACACGGCATAGACCGCCCAGAATGCAATCGCCGACAGGCCCCAGCCGATGGCCCAGCTGCTTTGCACCAGTCCGACCGCCTTGCCGCGGTGGCGGGCCCGGATCATCTCGGCGATCAGCAAGGAACCGACTGACCATTCACCGCCAAAGCCCAGGCCTTGCAGCATGCGGGTCAAGAACAGTTGCTCGGGGGACTGGGTGAAGCCGCTCAGGAACGTAAAGAAACTGAACCAGAGCACGGTCAGCTGCAGGATCCGCACGCGGCCATATTTGTCGGCCAGGATACCGGCCAGCCAGCCGCCGATGGCCGAGCTGATGAGCGCGCCCGTCGCGATGTAGCCCGCCTCTGCCTTGGTCATGCCCCACACCAGGATGAAGGTGGGGATCATGAAGGTGTAGATCATGTAGTCGAATGCATCGACCCCATAGCCGACGAAGGCGGCAAAGAGCGTCTTGCGCTCTGCTTGGTTTGTTTCTTTAAGCCACATGGTTGCGCTCACTATGGATAAGGACAAAGCGTGGACAAAGCTCGTCGCGCTGTCTTCACGACGATGTTCCGGAAGCGAGCAAGACCGCTATTCAGCGGCCCTGCACCCCAACCGCTGTTTAGCAAAACACATGCCATGTTCATTTATCTGCACGTATGACTCAACCACCTTGCATTATTGTTGAACAATATTGGTTGCTGTTCGATCGTGGTATACACCTAAGTCACGTTTGCAGGGCACCATTCGCACCAATCTTGTGCCTATTGTTCAACAAAGTGAGATAACATCCCCGCACGGGGCATGCCGGAACCTGTCGCCCCGACGCAAGCCAACATGACATCCAGTACTGACGTAAGAAATCTGGCCGAGCGGGTCACGGAGCAGATTCGCCAGCGCATCGTGCATGGCGAATTCGCGCCCGGGCAGCGCTTGTCGGAAGCCGCGCTTAGCGAGAGCCTGCAGATCTCGCGCAATACCTTGCGCGAGACCTTTCGCGTGCTGACCAAGGAAGGCCTGCTCAAGCACGAACCCAACCGCGGGGTATCCGTGGCTATTCCCAGCATCGCGGCCATCATCGACATCTATCGCGTGCGCCGCATGATCGAGTGCCAGGCCATCGCCCAGGCCTACCCCAGCCATCCGGCCAGGAAGCACCTGCGCGAAGCGGTGGAAATGGGACTGCGCTGCCGCGACAGCGGCGACTGGCAAGGCGCGGGCACCGCCAATATGGAGTTCCATATGGCCATCGTGGAACTGGCCGACAGCGAGCGGCTGAACGTGATGTTCTCCCACCTGCTCGCCGAGCTGCGCCTGGCTTTCGGCATGCTGCAGGATCCGGAATTCCTGCATGGCCCATATGTCGAGATGAACCAGCACATCCTGCAGTTGTTCGAGTCGGGCAAGCTCGCAGAGTGTGCTGCAGCCCTTAACGACTACCTGGCGCAGTCCGAGCGCATCGTGCTGTCGGTTTGCGCCCGGCACCCGATTTTCAAGGGGCGTTGAACGCCGGTGCAGCGTATCCATGCGTAGCTGCTGCGCGCCAAGCCCCGATGGCCACAGCCTGCTCAAGATGCGGAGCTATGCATTGTCGGTAAGGCGATAGTGTCCTCACTTCACGGCAAGCGTAAACGGCAGTAGCAGCGCATTCACAAGCAGCAAGCCATAGACCACCACCACCGCCGCCGGGATGGCGAAACGCGTCCGATCCTGTGCGCGCGCGGCACGGCGCGTCCACAGGAAACCCGCGCCCATCACGACAAGTCCGGAAAGCAGGCTTTCCACGGCAAGGGCTGCCGGATAGGACTTGGCCGGGCTGCTGTTCTTGTTCTCGGCAACGGGAGGCGCTGTGGTGGCTTGCCAGACAGGCAGCGCTTCGACAGCGGGAGCCGTCGGCCGTGTTGGTTCGACGGGTTCCGGTCCGGCCGACATGGCAAGCGGCACTGCCGGCGGCGGCTCTTCTGGCACGCGCTGCGTCGGCTCAGGGATCTGCGTTGAGGCCTGTGGGGCCTGTGGGGCCGGTGCGGAAGCCGCCGCAGGCGGCGGTGCCGCCTCCTGGCTGGCCGGGGTCGACCTGGCCGTTGCAGCCTGATTCGCGGAGTCGGACCGACCCGGTGCGATTCGCATCGAATCCCGCTCCCGCCAGAATTTCGCGAACATGCTTTCCAGGCAGCGTACCGAGTCGCAGGCATCGCGCCGGCTGCGCCACGCCGCGATGTCCGAGTCCAGGATCCTGCCCTTGCGCAGCATCCTCTGCTGCTCGGCGTAGATGCGCTCGTAGCGCTCTGACAGCCTGGAGGAATCGCAGATCAGGTGCCGCGGGCGCACCCGCGGGCCGGCCTCGTCCGTCGCAAGGTTGCATCTCACCCCGGAGCCATCCGGGTTGTTGCAGCGGACAGGGGATTCGCGCGCAGTTGGTTTGCAGACGATGTCAGAGGCCCACGCGCCGCTTGCGGCGAAAAGGCCCGCTGCTAGTCCCACGGAAACGATCGTGGCCAGGCGCCCTGTGATCCTCTTCATCATGATGCCCCATCGAAGCGGCCCAAGGCTTTCAAGCTAGTCGATAGTTGCCGGGTTTCCCAAGCACGCAATGCGGGGCGCGTGCGGTAAGCCACCTGGCCCCGCACCGACAGGCCCGGATGCGTCGCGCGATGAACAATGCATTGCGAAGCCGCAGCGACATTTCACGCTGCCGACTTTCATGGCATTCTCGATATCCTCCAATACAGCCTCGCCTTCGATCATTTCCCGAGCGGAATCCTGCACTTCAAAGAGAAAGAGACTCTCATGGACACTTCCAGGCCTTCCAGCCACCGCCGCAACCTTCGTTCGATCCTGGGCATTTCCACGCCCATCATCCAGGCGCCCATGGCCGGAGTCAGCACAGCGGCCATGGCTGCAGCCGTGTCAGAGGCCGGCGGGCTGGGCTCGCTTGGCGTCGGGGCAATGGACGCGCAAGCCGCGCGAAAGACAATCCGCGAGACACGAGCGCTGACCGACATGCCATTCAACGTCAACCTGTTCTGCCACACCCCGGCCAAAGCCGATGCGGCGCGCGACCAGGCCTGGCTCACCTACCTTGCCGCGCAATTTGCCGAGCACGGCGAGACAGCACCCGCCAGCTTGCGGGAGATCTACAAGAGTTTCGTGGCCGACGACGCCATGTTCCAGATGCTGCTGGAAGAAAAGCCAGCGGTGGTGAGCTTCCATTTTGGCCTTCCCGCCCAGGAGAAGATTGACGCGCTGCGCGGGGCCGGCATTGTGCTGCTGGCCAGTGCAACGTCCCTGCAGGAGGCCCGCCAGATAGAGGCCGCCGGCGTGGACGCCATCGTCGCGCAAGGCATCGAAGCTGGCGGACACCGCGGCGCCTTCGACACCGATGGCTACGACGAAGGCCTCGGCACGCTGGCCCTGGTGCGTCTTCTGGTCCTGAGCTCGCGACTTCCGGTGATTGCCTCGGGCGGCATCATGGACGGGGCAGGCATTGCCGCGGTGCTGGCTCTCGGGGCGGAAGCCGCCCAGCTTGGCACGGCATTCGTCGCCTGCCCGGAGTCATCTGCGGATGCCGCCTATCGCGCGGCGCTGACCGCGCCCCAGCCGCGCCCGACAACGCTCACCCGCGCCATATCGGGCCGCGCGGCCAGGGGCTTCACCAACCGGCTCACGGCACTCGGCATCGCCGCCGACGCACCTCCGGTGCCGGACTACCCGATCGCCTATGACGCGGGAAAGGCGCTTCACGCCGCAGCCAAGGCTGCGGGGAGCGCGGAGTACGCAGCGCAGTGGGCCGGGCAGGCAGCGCCGTTGGCCAGGTCCCTGCCGGCCGCGGAGCTGGTTGCGCAACTCAGGTCAGAGCTCAGGGAAGCGGTCCTGCGCATGGCTACGTTTGCGGACCCGCAGGACGCAGCCTGAGCGTATCCAGAACAATTATTTGAATGTACTGACTGTCGGCTCTACGATGGCGCAACACAACGTCTCCACTCCCACGAGGCCCCCCATGCACATTGCCATCCTGACCTTCGAAGGTTTCAACGAACTCGACTCGCTGATCGCGCTCGCCATCCTCAACCGGGTCAAGCGGCCCGGCTGGCGGGTTTCGATCGCCAGTCCGGCGGCCAAGGTGCGTTCGCTGAATGGTGTGGTGATGGAGGCGCAAGCAACGCTGGAGGACGCATGCGACGCGGACGCTGTGCTGGTGGGTAGTGGGATACGAACCCGGGACGTCGTCGCCGATGCCGCGCTGATGTCGCAACTCCGCTTCGACCCGACGCGCCAGTTGTTGGGCGCGCAATGCTCGGGCACGCTCATACTCGCCAAACTGGGCTTGGTGAACGACGTTCCGGCCTGTACGGACCTGACCACCAAGCCATGGGTAGTGGAGGCCGGCGTGGCCGTGCTCGATCAGCCGTTTGTCGCCAAGGGAAACGTTGCGACCGCCGGCGGGTGCCTGTCGTCGCAGTACCTGGCCGCCTGGTTCATCGCCCGTCTGGAAGGCGTCGAGGCTGCACGCAGCGCGATTGACTATGTGGCGCCAGTGGGCGAGAAGGAGGCCTACGTGACGCGCGCGATGGCGAACATTTCGCCGTTCCTCTGATGCGCGCTGGTGATGTGACTCCGGGCTGAGCCTCCTACACCATGATGAGGCCGTGCCGCATGCCCTGCAATACGGCCTCGGTGCGGCTGCTTGCGCCAAGCTTGCCGAAAATGGCGGAGAGGTGGAACTTCACCGTGTTGTCCGATATGTCGAGTTGACGCGCGATTTCCTTGTTGCCAAGCCCTTCGGCGAGCATGGCCAGCACTTCAATTTCGCGTGGGGTGAGCGTTTCGGTCAGAGCCGCGGATGCCGTCTGGCGAGGTGCCCTGCGCTGCGCCAGCAGCCTGGCGAGGATCTCCGGGGACAGCACGCAAAGTCCCGCGGCCACAGCTTCGATCGCGGCGATGATTTCGCCGGGCGTCGCGTCGCGCGGCAGCAGTGCCGTAGCGCTGGCGCCCAGCGCGTCATGGATCCAGTCGCTGTCCGTCTCGTCGGTGAGCAGGACCAGCGCCGGCGCTGCGGGATCGCGGCCCGCCTCCGGCGCCAGCAGGTCACCGGCCTGCGGCTCAAGTTCGACCACGACCACATCCGGCACGTCGCCGGCAAAGCGGTCGGCGATCCCCGCGGTGTCGGCCGCGCTGCCAGCGAAATCCAGCGCCGGCGCCGCATCGACAAGCGCCTGCAGGCTTGCGCGCGCCTGCGGCGAGGCGGCGACCACGGCAACCCTGACCGGGCTCATCGGTGTCATCCTGGCATCCGGCATGCGACGGCTGGCATGAATCTCAGCCGCACGACTTCCGTTGCTGGCGTTCGCCCACCGTGACCGAGCACTCGCTGCGCTCGCCACCCCGGATCAGCCCGATCTTCAGCAACTGTCCAATACGGTCGCCGCCAAGCGCGGCATGCACGTCGTCCATGTCGCGGCATGGCTTGCCATCCAGTTCGACCAGCACATCCCCGATCAGCACCCCTGCTTGCTCCGCGGGCCCGTCCGCGGCAAGCGATACCACCAGCAGGCCGCGCCCGGACGCCAGATTCAGCTTCGTCACCCAAGACTCCGACAGGTTCACCGGCTGCGTACCCACGCCAAGGTAGCCGTGCGAGACACGTCCTTTGCTCAGCAGTTCGCCGCTCACGCGCGCCACGGTCGCTGCCGGAATCAGGATGCCGGCGCCAGACGCGAGCGCCGATGTGCACAGGCCCATGACCCGCCCCTGCATATCCGCCAGGGCCGCACCGGAGAAACCGGGGCGCAGGCCGCCGTCCAGCCGCACGAAGGCGTCGAACTGCCCGCCTCGCCAGGTACGCCACGGACCGCCGGCAGTGCCGACGACGCCGAAATCCGCGCTGGTGCCAAGCCGGTCCACTCGCGCCACCGCGAGCACCAGATGGCCCGCTTTGAGGGAGCGCGCATCACCGGTCTCGACCGGGTTCAGCGCCACGCCATCGAGCCTCAGTACGGCCAGGTCGGTGCCAGGGTCCCGTCCCGCCAGGACGGCCGCCACGGTACGGCCATCGGCCAAGGTGACTTCAATGCCGTCTTCCTGCCTGAGCGTATGCGCGGCCGTGACCACCACGCCGGGTTGCCAGATGACTCCACTAGAGGGAAAGCGATGCCGCCCGTGCACCGCGACGACACTCTGGCCGACGCGCTCGGCAATGGCCGCCAGGTTGGCGGAAAGATCCTGCAAGGGGTTTCCGCTGGGGGTTGAGGTTTCCATGGTGATGACTCCTGCCATTTGCTACGTGAACCGATGCGTCGCGCGCCCGGCCAGCTTGAGGAAGCCAGGCAGGCAAGCGCAGACGAGTGGCTTCACAATGACAGGCGCGCGACGGCCGCGCACCACCCTAATGGGTAGCTGGCACAGGGGGGCTCGCGCGCGGCGCTTGTGTTTGCACGAGCTTTTGTCTTTTCGCCCATTGCCCTCCCCCATATTTCGTGGCACAGGGATGCCAACTGTTCGCCAGTATCGCCCCGAGTATCAGGGCCGGCAATCGCCACTTCGACCGGATCACAGCGCGATTCGCCCGGCGTGCCAGAGTGGCTTTTCGGATACCTGAGCCCCTGCCCACGCTGGCACATGCCGATGGCGCAGACAAGCCCTCCGGATCTATGCGGCAGCCGGCAGTGCGGCGGCGAGCGGCGCTGCCTATGCTAGACAGAAGCGGCGACCCGGCCGGGCAGCCGCGTAGTCCGATTTCGCTTCAGGAGATAACCATGAACAAGCGCTTGAGTGAAGAAGGCATGGATCTGCTCTTTCGAGAGGCTCGCACGCACAGCGCATGGCTGAACCAGCCCGTGGGCGACGAAACCCTGCGGCAGCTCTATGACTTGATGAAATGGGCGCCTACCAGCGCCAACTGCTCTCCCGCGCGCATTCTGTTCCTGCGTACCCCTGAGGCCAAGCAGCGCTTGTTGCCCGCGCTGGCGCCGGGCAATGTAGAGAAAACCATGGCCGCACCGGTCACAGCCATCATCGCCTATGACATCAAGTTCTACGAACTCCTGCCCAAGCTGTTTCCGCATGCGGACGCACGCTCGTGGTTCGCCGAAACCCCGGAGCTCGCGCTGACTACCGCGAGGCGAAACAGTTCCCTGCAGGGCGCGTACTTCATCATCGCCGCCCGCTCGCTGGGGCTCGACTGCGGGCCGATGTCCGGCTTCGACAATGCCAAGGTCGATCACGAATTCTTTCCGGCGGACCCTAAGGACAATGCCTTCCAGCTCGAATATTTCCCGGACAGTCACGTGAAATCGAACTTCCTGTGCAATCTCGGCTATGGCGACCCTGCCAAGCTGTTTCCGCGCAGCCCCCGCCTGGAATTCGACGAGGCGTGCCAGCTGCTCTGAAGGAGGCAGTACCTAGGCCTGTGGCCGCAGGTCCTGCAGCAGCGTTGGTATCAGCTCGGACACCGTCGGATGGATGTGCATCGCGCGGCTGATGGTGGTATAGGGTGCCTTGGCATACATGATGTCGAGCAGTGAGTGAATCACCTCGTCGCCGGTCAAGCCGAGGATCGCGGCACCCAGGATCATGCGGGTATCGGCGTCGACCACGACCTTCATGAAGCCCTGGCTCTCGCCCTTCTCCACGGCTCGCCCGACGCGGCTCATGGGGCGAGAGCCGACCAGCAGCCTGCGTCCGGATTGCCGGGCTTCTGCTTCCGTCATGCCGGCGCGGCCGAGCGGAGGGTCGATGAACATGGCATAGGCCGCGATGCGGTCCGTCAGCTTGCGGGGATCGTTGTCGAGGAGATTGGCGGCGACGATCTCATAGTCGTTGTACGACGTATGCGTGAACGCCCCGCGGCCATTGCAATCGCCAAGCGCCCAGATGCCAGGGACGTTGGTGCGCAACTGTTCGTCTACCTGGATATAACCGCGAGCGTCGGTCTCGACCCCTGCCTGGTCCAGCCCCAGGTCCTCGGTGTTGGGAACGCGCCCAACCGCCAGCAGCAGGTGCGAGCCGTGGACGTCGCGCGCCCCATCCGAACAATCCAGCCCGACGGCAATGTGATCGCCTTCCCTGCGCGCGCTCAGGCAGTTGGCATTGAGCCGGATTTCGATCCCCTCGCCTTCCAGGATCTCCCGCACTGCCTGCGACACATCCTCGTCTTCGCGCTGGATCAGGCGCGGGCCTTTTTCGACAACGGTCACCCTGGCGCCAAAACGCCGGTAAATCTGGCCAAACTCGAGGCCCACGTAGCTGCCGCCGATGACGATCAGGTGCTCCGGCAGGAAATCCACCTCCATCATGCTCGAGTTGGTGAGGTACGGTACCTGGTCCAGCCCGGGCATGGGCGGAACCAGGGCCCGGCCGCCGACGTTCACGAAAATCCGGTCGGCTTCCAGCAGGTCGCCGTTGACCCGCACACCATGCGCGCTTTCGAAGCGGGCGTGCCCCTGATACACCGTGCCGTTCTCCAGGCTGCGCATCCACTGTTCCACACCGTTGCTGGAACGGCCGGAGATCTCGTCCTTGCGTGCTTTCACTTGCTTCATGTCGACGGCGACCGGCCCGCCGATGGTCACGCCGTACTCGGCAGCCCGCCGCGCCAGTTGCGCTGCGTACGCGCTTGCGATGAGGGTTTTGGTGGGAATGCAGCCGGTGTTCACGCAGGTGCCGCCAAAACGCGCGCGCTCGATGACGGCCAGTTTCATGCCCGCGCCAGCCAGCCGCGCAGCGAGTGCGGGGCCGGCTTGTCCAGTGCCGATGATGATCGCGTCGAATCCCTGAGCCATCACGATTCTCCTTGCCTGGTACCGCAAAGCCACAAGCTACTTTAGGTGGTAGGACGCTGCCCTGCCAGCTACGCGTAGGCGTCGACGCCCCGCACCAGCAGCCTGGCCAGCCGGGGCCGTCGCAACTGCTCCAGCCACCATTGCAGGGCGCGGCCTTCGTGATCGCCGCGCCAGCCCACGTAGAGCATGTTGGGCTCGCGCGGGTCGGCGGTGCGATTCTCTACCAGATCGCCGCGCTGCAGCAGCGAGCCGACCCGGTGCCTGGGCAGCCAGCCGATCCCCAGGCCATCGCGCTGCGCCAGGGTCTTGGCTCGCATGCTCGGCACGGCCAGCAAGCGCTGTCCGCCCACCATGCCGTAAGCGCGGCCGCCTGTGAGACGTGATGAATCTGCCACCACCACGGCACGATGGCGGGCGATCTCCTCACGCGTCAATGGTTCGCGGGCGGCAGCCAGCGGATGCCGGGGCGAGACGGCAAACACCCATTCGATCACGCCCAGCTCGAACCACCCCAGGTTAGGGATGGCGGGCGGCTCGTTGGTGGCACCGATGACCAGGTCGGCGCGGCCGTCCCGCAGCGCCTCCCAGGTGCCGGCCAGCACTTCGTGCGTGACGCGCAGCGCCACGCCGGATTCCTGCGCGTCGAACGCGTGCATGACGGGCATCAGCGTTTCGAATTCCATCAGCTCGTCGGTCACGATCCACAACCGGTCTTCCCACCCGTTGGCAACCTGCCGCACGCGCTGTGTGACGCGCGCGACATCCTGCGCAAGCCGGGCGGCTTCTTCTGTGAGCAATTCGCCGGCACGCGTCAGCTGCAAGCGGTAACGGCGGCGGTCGAACAGGAGTGCGTCGAAGCGCTGCTCCAGCTGCCGCGCGGCGTGCGACACCGTGGACGGCGCCTTGCCCAGCCTGGCCGCCGCGCGCGACAGGCTGCCGGCCTCGCGGATGGCCTCCAGCAGGGCCAATTCGTCTTCCGACAACATGTGCAACTCCTTCGAACGTGTTCGTCGGATTGATCGTATGGCAAACCGGAGGCCAGCGCCCATACTGCAGTCACGCGATTGTTCAAGTTCAACTTTTCCGACTGGAGGACATCATGAATCGCTTCGAAGGCAAGACCGTACTGGTCACTGGCGGCAACAGCGGTATCGGCCTGGCGGCTGCCCAGGCATTCGCCCAGGAAGGGGCCCGCGTGGTCATCACCGGCCGCGACGCAGCGGCACTGGAGGTCGCCCGCGCCACGCTCGGCAACGAGGCCATCGCCATCCGCAACGAAACCGGCACCGTGCAGGCCGCGCGTGACCTGGCTCGCCAGCTGACCGAGGCCGGCATCCGCCTGGACGCCGTCTTCATCAACGCCGGCATTGCCAAATTTGCCGCCGTGCCCGATGTGGACGAGGCACTGTGGGACGCCACCTTCAACGCCAACGTGAAGGGCGCGTACTTCCAGATCCAGGCGCTGCTGCCGGTGCTGAACCCGGGCACGTCGATCGTGCTAAACGGCTCGATCAATGCGCGCCTCGGCATGCCGATGTCTTCCGTGTATGCCGCCAGCAAGGCAGCACTGATCTCGCTGGCCAGGACCCTGTCGGGTGAGCTGCTCAGCTCGGGCATCCGAGTAAATGTGGTCAGCCCCGGGCCGGTGACGACGCCGCTGTACGGCAAGCTGGGCCTGGATGCCGACACCCTGTCGGCCACTGCCGCGCAGATCCAGAGCCAGATCCCGCTGGGCCGCTTCGGCCAGCCGGCCGAGATTGCGTCGACGGTGCTGCATCTGTCGGCGCCGGAATCGGCCTTCATCGTCGGTACCGAAATCATCGCCGACGGTGGCATGAGCCAACTGTAAGTCAATGCCTTTGCGGGCGGCGGCATGCGCGCGGTCCGCGCATGAGGTGGCCCATCCTGCCTGGAGCAGTGCCATGAACCCATCCATTGCCTTTATCGTCCACCTGCCGGGCAAGCCCGAGCGGCGCGCTGAGCTCGAGTCGAAACTGCTTTATGTCCTCGACCAGATGTCGAAGGAGCCGGACTTTATCAACACGTATCTGCACCGCTCGCGCGAAGATCCTGACACCCTTGTGCTCTATGAGAACTGGGCCTGCAGCGAGCAGCATTTCAGGGACCACCATCTGAAAGCGTCCTACCGGCGCGAATACGAGGCGGTGCTGGCCGATCTGCTGAAAGCACCACGCACGCTGGAGTTTCTAACGCCAGTGCGCGACTACCAGAAAGCCGGCAACTGAAATGCTGCGCGTTGCTCCGATTGCCAACAGGAAGGCACGGACACGGTATTGCCTCATAAGGCAGCTGCCGGTTCCCAGCCCCCGCCGAGCGCCTTGAACGCCGCCACGGCGGCGCGGGCTGATTCCGTCTGTGCCTGCGCTCTGGCGTCGGACGTCCGCAGAAGACTCTCGTCAGCATGCAAGACCTCAATCAGGCGGACCACGCCTTTCTGGTAGGCGGCAAATGAGGCATTGCGCGCCTGCGTCAGCGATGTCTCGCCTTGGGCCAGCGTGCCTGCCTGATCTTCACGCTTGATCAGCGCGGAGAAGGCATTTTCGACATCCTCGGTCGCGCGCAGCACAGCCTGACGGTATGCCGCCAGCGCTTCTGCCTCCTGCCCTCGGGCCATTTCGATTTGTGCATTGATACGGCCAAAATCAAACAGTCGCCAGCGCAAGCCCAGCACGCCTGCTGCCTGGCTTGCGCCCGCAGAAAAGAGGTTCCCGCTGGCCACGGTTGTGGCGCTGCCCAACAGGGCACTGAGCGAGAATTTTGGGTAGTACTCCGCAATGGCTACGCCGATTCGTGCGTTCGCCGCCGCCAGTCGGCGCTCCGCGACGATGAGGTCGGGCCTGCGCCGCAGCAGATCCGCCGGCGAGCCCGTACCGGCGAGCTGCGGTGCGGCGGGAATCGCTTCAGGGCCGGCCAGTTCGGCGCGATACGTGCCGGGTGGAACACCAAGCATTACGTCCAGCGCATTCAACGCTGCATCGAGGCCTGTCTCCAGCACCGGGACGGTAGCGCGGACCTGAGCGAGCGCGCCTTCGGCCTGTCGTACCTCCAGTTCGGCTGCAAGCCCTTTGCTGTAAAGCAGACTCACCGTCGAGAGCAGCTTCTGTTGGGTCTCCACTTGCTGCCTGGCGATGGCAATGCGGGACTGCAGTCCGCGCACGGTGATATAGAGATCTGCAGTTTGCGCGGCCACAGCGAGACGCGTCGCGGTCGCGCCTGCAGTCGATGCCTGGTACTCCGCCAAGGCGGCTTCTCGCCCACGGCGCAGCCCACCGAATACGTCCAGTTCCCAGGCCGCGCCGAGATTGGCCTCGTAGCTGTTGCCATACCTGTCAAAGCCAGGCGTTGCATCGAGCAGCTTCCCAAGGGGCGTCTCGATCGACTGATAGTTTCTGGCCGCCTGCGCACTGGCGCTGCCCGAAGGAAGCAAGGCCGCATTGGCCACGCCAAGCCCCGCGCGTGCCTGGGTGACACGCGCCGACGCTTGCGCCAGGTCCAGGTTCTGATCCAGTGCCAATGACACCAGCCGGGTCAGCAGCGGATCGCCGAATCCTTCCCACCACGTGACGAGCTCGGCAGCGGATGACGCATGCCTTTGTTCGACGCCGGACTGGCCCAGGTAGCGTTCGGGGACCGGGGTGTCCGGTTGTCTGTAGTCGGGGCCGACGGCGCAACCCGTCGATACGCCGACACTCAGCAGCAGGGTAAGAAAGCGATGGGAGAGCATGGGTATCACGGAAGCCAAGGCGAACAGGAATGTGTGACTATATTATAAAATGGTCACTGGTTGTCAACAGCCATCTGGAGCGTTAAGCTCGCTGCATGACCGAAACCACACCCACCGCCCTGCCGTCCCGAGGGCCAGCCGACCACAATGTCCGCTCCCAGATCGTGGAGGCGGCTACCGAGCACTTCAGCCTGTATGGCTACGAGAAGACGACGGTTTCCGACCTGGCCAAGGCGATCGGCTTTTCCAAGGCTTACATCTACAAGTTCTTCGATTCCAAGCAGGCGATCGGGGAAGTGATCTGCGCGAACTGCCTGTGCGCCATCACGGACGAGGTCGATGCAGCCATTGCAGACGTCCCGACCGCGTCGGAACGCTTGCGACGCCTGTTCAAGGCCCTGGTGGAGGCCAGCTCCCGCCTTTTCTTCCAGGACCGCAAACTCTACGCCATTGCTTCGGCGGCAGCCCAGGAGCGTTGGCAGCCTGTTCTCACCTATGAGGACCACATCAAGCAAGTGGTCATGCGGATTGTTCTGGAGGGACGCAAGTCCGGGGAGTTCGAGCGCAAGACACCACTGGACGAGACCGCCAAGGGCATCTATCTCGTCATGCGCCCTTACATCGATCCGCTGCTGCTACAGCACAACCTCGATCTTGCTGCGGAAGCCCACGTCCAGCTTTCCGGCCTGATACTGCGCAGCCTTGCTCCTTAAGGCGCACATCGCAAGCGCATTCGATTGTGACCATTGACTAAATTGGTCACCAGAACAATAATTCAGGTCCAGTCTCGCTTGAGAGGACCTTATGCTTCAGCGCCGATTTGCCTCATCCGCCGCCGCGTGCGTGTTGCCGCTTGTATTAGCCGCTTGCGGCGATACAGCGCCCCCCGATCCGCGCAGCCAGCCGCCGCTGGTCAGAATCGGGACCGTTCAGGACCCGGCCGCCGCGACACGTTCATTCACGGGAACCGTTGCCGCCCGGGTTCAGGGCGATCTGGGCTTTCGTGTCTCCGGCAAAGTGCTGGAGCGGCTGGTCGATACCGGCCAGACCGTCAAGCGCGGCCAGCCGCTCATGCGCATCGATCCGAACGACCTGAAGCTGGCGGCGCACGCACAGCAGGAGGCAGTCGTCGCCGCGCGGGCACGGGCCAGGCAAACCGCGGAGGACGAGGCCAGGTATCGCGACCTGGTCGGGTCCGGCGCCGTATCGGCGTCGTCCTATGACCAGATCAAGGCCGCGGCGGAGTCGGCCAAGGCACAGCTCAACGCAGCGGAAGCCCAGGCCGATGTGGCACGGAATGCAACTGGCTACGCGGTATTGCTCGCTGACGCCGACGGCGTAGTCGTGGAGACGCTGGCCGATGCCGGACAAGTCGTCAACGCCGGCCAGGTCGTGGTACGCGTGGCGCATGCAGGCCGCCGCGAAGCCATGGTTCACCTGCCGGAAACCCTCCGGCCCCCGGTGGGTTCCATAAGCCAGGCGACGCTATACGGCAATGACACATTGACCGTACCGGCGAAACTCCGGCAGCTTTCCGACTCGGCGGACCGGCTGACCCGCACCTACGAAGCCAGGTACGTGCTCGAAGGCGCGCTGGCCGAGGCCCCGCTCGGCGCGACCGTTACCCTCCAGATTCCGGAAATCCGCCCATCGAAGCAAGCCGATCTGCAGGTACCGATCGGTGCCCTCTTCGACCCGGGCAAAGGCCCTGGCGTGTGGGTGCTGAACGAAAGATCCAATCGCGTCACCTGGCGCCCGGTGCAGGTCCGCGGTCTGGATGACGACGCCGCGCGGGTCGCAGGTGAACTCAGGGTCGGGGACCGGATCGTTGCCCTCGGCGCCCATCTTCTGCGCGACGGCGAGCAGGTCCGCATCGCAGCAAACGGAACCGGAGCCAGTCCGATTCCTGGTCGTGGAGTGCAGCAATGAGTGGGTTCAACCTTTCGGCACTCGCCGTCCGTGAGCGATCTGTCACGCTGTTCCTGATCATCCTGGTGTCGCTGGCCGGCGTTATCGCCTTCTTCCAGCTGGGCCGGGCCGAAGATCCCGCCTTCACGGTGAAAACCATGACGGTCATCACCGCCTGGCCGGGAGCGACGGCGCAGGAAATGCAGGACCAGGTGGTGGAAAGACTGGAGAAGCGCATGCAGGAACTGCGCTGGTATGACCGCACGGAAACGTACACGCGGCCTGGCCTGGCGTTCACCACCGTGACCCTGCTCGATAGCACACCGCCTTCGGAGGTCCAGGAAGAGTTCTATCAGGCGCGCAAGAAACTCAGGGACGAGTCGGGTGGCCTGCCTGCCGGCGTGATCGGCCCGATCGTAAACGACGAGTATTCGGACGTGACCTTCGCCCTGTTTGCGTTGAAGGCAAAAGGCGAGCCACAGCGGGTGCTGGTACGCGACGCCGAAACACTGCGGCAGCGACTTCTGCACGTAGCCGGCGTGAAGAAGGTGAACATCATCGGGGAACAGTCCGAACGCATATTCGTTTCCTTTTCCCATGATCGACTGGCCACGTTGGGTATCTCGCCACAGGACATCTTCGCCGCCCTGAACAGCCAGAACGCCCTCACGCCGGCCGGCTCGATCGACACCTCGGGTCCCCAGGTTTTCATTCGCCTCGACGGCGCCTTCGACAAACTGCAGAAGATCCGGGACACGCCGGTGGTGGCGCAGGGTCGGACGCTCAAGCTTTCGGATGTCGCCACGGTTGAACGCGGCTATGAGGATCCGGCGACCTTCCTGATCCGCAACAACGGCGAACCCGCACTGCTGCTGGGCATCGTGATGCGCGACGGCTGGAACGGCCTGGACCTGGGCAAGGCGTTGGATACGGAAGTATCGGCAATCAATGAAGCGTTGCCGCTGGGCATGAGCCTGACCAAAGTGACCGACCAGTCCGTCAACATCAGCGCATCGGTCGATGAGTTCATGGTCAAGTTCTTTGTCGCCCTGCTCGTGGTGCTGGCGGTGTGTTTCCTGAGCATGGGCTGGCGCGTCGGCATCGTCGTGGCGGCGGCTGTGCCGCTGACACTGGCCGCAGTGTTCGTGGTCATGGCGGCCACTGGCAAGAGCTTCGACCGCATTACGCTGGGCGCGCTGATCCTTGCGCTGGGCCTGCTGGTGGACGACGCCATCATCGCGATCGAAATGATGGTGGTCAAGATGGAGCAAGGCTACGGCCGCGTCGCCGCCTCCGCCTATGCCTGGAGTCACACTGCCGCGCCGATGCTGTCCGGCACCCTGGTCACGGCGGTGGGCTTCATGCCCAACGGCTTTGCCCGTTCCACCGCCGGCGAATATACCAGCAACATGTTCTGGATCGTGGGCATTGCACTGGTCGTGTCCTGGATCGTCGCCGTCGCTTTCACGCCTTACCTGGGCGTCAAGATGCTGCCTGAGATCGGCAAGGCCGAAGGCGGCCACGATGCCATCTATGGCACCCTGAACTACAACCGCTTCCGACGTCTGCTAGGGCGCGTGATCCAGCGCAAATGGATCGTGGCCGCCGTCGTGGTGGGCAGCTTTGTGGTGTCCATGCTGGGCATGGGCATGGTGAAAAAGCAATTCTTCCCGACTTCCGACCGCCCCGAGGTGCTGGTCGAAGTCCAGATGCCTTATGGCACGTCCATCGCCCAGACCAGCGCTGCCACGTCCAAGGTGGAAGCCTGGCTCGCCGGGCAAGCCGAGGCGAAGATCGTGACGGCCTACATCGGCCAGGGCGCGCCCCGGTTCTATCTCGCCATGTCGCCCGAGCTGCCGGATCCCTCTTTTGCAAAGATCGTGGTGCGGACTGAGAACCAGGACGAACGCGAGGCGCTGAAGCTCAGGCTGCGCCAGGCGATCGCCGCCGGACTCGCGCCAGAGGCCAGGGTGCGCGTCAACCAACTGGTATTCGGCCCTTACTCGCCCTTCCCTGTGGCATTCCGCGTCGCCGGGCCGGACCCGGACAAGCTGCGTGCCATTGCGGCGGACGTGCGCCGGGTGATGGACACCAGCCCCCTGATGAGAACCGTCAATACCGACTGGGGACCGCGCGCGCCCGCCTTGCACTTTACGCTGCAGCAGGATCGGCTGCAGGCCGTCGGCCTGACTTCCAGCGGCGTCGCCCAACAATTGCAGCTCCTCCTCAACGGCCTGCCGGTTACCGAAGTCCGTGAGGATATTCGCTCGGTGCAGGTCCTTGCACGCGCCGCGGGAGACATACGCCTGGACCCGGAGAAGATTTCCGGCTTCACGTTGACCGGTGCGGCAGGACAGCGCATTCCGCTCTCGCAGGTAGGCACCGTCGATGTGCGCATGGAAGACCCGATCCTGCGCCGGCGCGACCGAACGCCTACCATTACGGTCCGCGGCGACATCGCCGAGGGGCTGCAGCCACCCGATGTGTCCGCGGCCGTCCTGCAACAACTGCAACCGATCATCGCCAGGCTGCCGGCCGGCTACCGGATCGAGCAGGCAGGCGCCACCGAGGAATCTGAGAAAGCCACCAAGGCCTTGCTGCCACTGTTCCCGATCATGCTTGCGTTGACCTTGCTGATCATCATCCTGCAAGTGCGTTCGATCTCAGCCATGGTCATGGTGCTCGCCACCAGCCCGCTGGGACTGATCGGCGTAGTCCCGACCTTGCTGCTGTTCCAGCAGCCATTCGGCATCAACGCCCTGGTCGGGCTGATCGCACTGTCCGGCATCCTGATGCGCAACACCCTGATCCTGATCGGGCAGATCCATCAGAACAAGCACGCGGGACTGGCGCCATTCGATGCTGTCGTCGAAGCAACGGTGCAACGTGCCCGGCCGGTGATCCTGACCGCCCTGGCGGCTATCCTGGCCTTTATACCGTTGACGCATTCAGTGTTCTGGGGAACGCTGGCTTATACGCTGATCGGCGGCACCTTCGCCGGCACGGTACTGACCCTGGTGTTCCTGCCAGCGATGTATGCCATCTGGTACCGGATCAGGATGCCTGCCGATGCGAACCAGATGAAGCCCGCGGAATTGAACGACAGCGGCGCGAACACGCCCGCGGCCACCACCTGATCCGACAGACCGCGACCGTCAGCGCGAGACCGCGGCCTGTTGGTGGCGACAAAAAGCAGTGTGGGCGCTACCGCGCCCACAACTGCATGCGAGGCGCCGGGGCGCCGTTACGCATTGACCGATATCCCACATGCGCCGCTGGTCTCTGCCGGCACCTCCCTTACGGACTTGGCCTGCTCGACCTGCAGGTCATCGGGCAAGCAGACGTGATTCCGCGCCGCCACCACCTCCGCAAGGATCGAGATGGCGATTTCTGGCGGCGTACGGCTGCCGATATAGATGCCGGCGGGGCCATGCAGCCGCGCCAGTTGCTCGCTGCTGAGGTCGAATTCTCTCAGGCGCTCGCGCCGTGCGTGGTTGTTGCGACGCGAACCCAGCGCACCGACGTAGAAGGCCCGGGTGCGCAGCGCCTCCATCAGGGCCAGGTCGTCGAGCTTGGGGTCATGTGTCAGCGCGACCACCGCACTGCGTTCGTCCAGCGCCATCTCCACCACCGTGTCATCCGGCATGGTACGCACCATGGTGATGCCGGGAACGGCCCAGGTCTCGGTATATTCTTCGCGCGGATCGCACACCGTCACATCGAAGCCGAGCCCGACGGCGATCTCGCAGAGGTACTTCGAAAGCTGCCCGGCGCCAATCACCAGCATGCGATAGCGTGGCCCATGGATGGTTGACAGCGACTTGCCGTCAAAGGTCAGGCCGTCAGCGGCCGCGGCCGGCCCAAGCGTTGCGATGCCGGTGGCCATATCGAGCGTGCGTGTCACCAGTCGGCCGCCCTCCACCGCCTGCAGCAGTTCGCGCAATCCGCTCGCCGCAGATACCGGCTCCGCCACCAATTCGATGGTTCCGCCACAGGGTAAGCCAAACCGGTGTGCTTCCTCGGCGCTGACGCCGTACCGGATCACTTCGGGACTACCGTAGCGAATGCCTTCGCGGCGGGTTCGGTCAATGATGTCGTCCTCGATGCAGCCGCCCGACACCGAACCCACTACCAGGCCATCGTCGCGCACGGCCAGCATCGCGCCGGCCGGCCGTGGCGACGAACCCCAGGTATGGACGACCGTCACCAACAGGCAACGGTGTCCTTGCTCATCCCAGCGGACACTGCTTCTCAAGACTTCGAGATCCACGCTTTCCATGATTCATCCTGCGGTCCAGCCTGCATCCGCTGCCCCGGGCCAAGCGTAGCAGGCTGAGGTCCAGTCAATACCCGGGGGCCAAGCGCCAGATCACGCTTGCTTGGCAACGGTTGCCTGCTCCGACGGCTTCGCCGCGCCCGCCATTCCCTTCGCGGCGACCGCGATCGCCGCAAGCACAGATGGCACGGCGAGGATGCTGAGGATCGAGCTCATGCCGAGGCCAAACTGCAGCAGCGTGCCACCGGAAACGGCTCCGAGGACGCCACCGAAGCGCCCGATTCCAAGCATCCAACCTACCCCGCAGGCACGGCCCTGGGTCGGATAGAACGAAGCCGCCAGCGCGGGCATGGATACCAGGCCCGCGCCCATGAACAGCCCGGCGATCGGCGTCAGCAGCACCAGGTATGCCCCACTGGTCGCGTGCCCCATCGCCAGCGTAAATACGGCGGTGAAGAAATAGGCGAAGCCGATGACGCGATGGGGATTGATGCGATCCATCAGCCAGCCGCAAGCCATGGCGCCCAGCGTTCCGCCCAGCGGGAACAGCGCAGCGATCAAGGAGGCCTCAGCCAGGGTCGCGCCAGCTTCCCTGACAAGGGTCGGCATCCAGCTGGTCACCAGGTAGAAAACCAGTACACCCATGAAATAGGTAGTCCAGAGCATGAAGGTTCCCATCCGATATTTTTGCGACAGGATGAGCCCGAGCGGCGAGCGCAATTTGTCGGCCTGATCATCCGGCAAGGTGAACCGCGACGCGTGGACTTCCGCGGAACCTGCCAGCCGGCTCAACACCGTTCTGATCTTCTCCGCCGGCCAATCGCGCAGCACCATGAACCGGATCGATTCCGGGAGTGCAAGCGCGACGACGGCAAGGACCAAGGGAACGATTCCGCCGACGATGAACACGCTGCGCCACCCGAATGCGGGAATGATGACCGCGGCCAGGAAGCCTCCGCCCGCGGCGCCAAGCGTAAAGCCGCAAAACATGCTGTTCACCAGGAAGGCCCGACGCCTGGCGGGGGCATACTCGGCCAGCAGCGTGGTCGCGTTGGGAATCGCGGCACCAAGCCCCATGCCAGTCAGGAAACGCCAGCCGGACAGCTCTACGGCGGATACAGCGGACGCCGTGGCGAGGCTGAACAGACCAAAGGCCGCCACTGATACGATGAGCACGGGCTTGCGTCCGAACCGGTCTGCACAGGGTCCGGCGATCAGCGCGCCGAGTGCAAGGCCAACCAGCGAAGCGCTAAGCACATTGCCCAGCACCAGCTTCGAAACGCCCCACTCCGTAGTCAACGATGGCGCCACATAGCCGATCGCGGCCGTGTCGAAGCCATCCGCCGCCACCACCAGAAAGCAGACGATGAGGACCATCCACTGGTAGGGCGAGAATCTCTGGTTGTCGATGAATGCCTGGACATCTATGGTCCCCGGCGAGCTGGATTGCTGTGGTTTCATGCGCTTTGTCTCCGATATCCGAGCACGTGGCTCCGCGTCATTGATGGTGTTTTCTGCTCGTGAAACTTCCGCGCCGCCCTGGCCTCAGCCTCTCTCCTTTCAAGGCAGCGCTCATGCAATGATGATCGTCATATATCAAGGCAAACCATCGCAGCGGCCGTGACGATACCCATGCCGCTGGCAGCCAAACTTCTGCAACGCCCGCCTATGTATCCAGCGTCTACATGCTAGTCAGGGGAACCGGCATGGTCAAGGAGGAACACGCTGCCACCGTCTTGGTGCTATCCCTAGTGAACCGGGCATTGGCAGCCACATGTAACGGCGCAGGCCCCCGCCTGCGGCAAGCGTCAGATGCAATGATGATCGTAATGCTATATATTGCAGAGACACACACGCCCTACCATTCCTGTCACCTGATCATGCGCTATTCGCTCGACCAAAAGGCTGAAACCCACAAGCACATCGTCAAGGCTGCCTCGACGCAATTCCGCAAGCACGGTGTCAACGGCATCGGCGTAGCCCAGTTGATGAAAAGCGCCGGCCTGACCCATGGCGGGTTTTACGCGCACTTCGAGTCCAAGGACGCCCTGATTGCCGAAGCCATCGACGCCGCCTTCGACCAGACCATGGATTTCCTGCAAGAGGCGACGGCGGTGGAGTCGCCCAGGCAGCGCAAGCAAGCCATCGTGCGGGCGTATGTGAACAAGAAGCACCGTGACAATCCCGGAGCGGGTTGCGCCATCGCGGCGCTCGGTGCCGATGTGTCGCGCCTGGATACCAAGACGCGGCGGCGTTTCGAGGCGCGCGTGACATCGCTCATCGAAGCCATTGCAGGGGGCGATGATGAGACAGCACGCAAGGACGCCATTGTCACGCTGGCGGCCATGGTCGGCAGCATTGTGCTGGCGCGCTCCGTCCGCTCGGAAGCGCTATCCACCGAGATTCTGGACGCACTCCAGACCTCCCTGTAGTGCGGCCGCCCTTGCACTAGCGCCGGAGCCGATATGAGCCAATCCCGCTTCCTCAAGATGCCATGCCCCGTTGCACACGCCTCGGCGGTATTGGGCGAGCGCTGGGTCATCCTGATCCTGCGTGAAGCGTATTACGGGGCGACGCGATTCGAGGAGTTCGAGCGCCGGCTCGGCATTGCTTCCAATATCCTGAGCGCCAGGCTTCAGGCAATGACCGATCATGGTCTGCTGTTACGCAGGCCGATCGAGGGCAGCACACGCTGCGCCTACTTCCTGAGCGACAGCGCACGCGATTTTCTGCCGACCTACCTGAGCCTCAAGGCGTGGGCAGAGCGATGGGTGGCGGAACCGAAGCGGCGCGCCAAGCTTTTCGTGGACAAGCACACGGGAAACGAGGTCGTGGCGCCACCATTGACGCGCCCCGATGGATCGCCGATCACCTTCGAAGACGTCCAGGTCATCGACGCCCAGGTGCGGTAGCTGCCAGTTGCCGTCCGCGGCATACCTGAGGGTCGCTGGTCCGTGCCATCCTGGCCCGCTGGCGCGCCGCGACGCGGGACACCGGATGGGTTAGCGCTAATATGGAGGCTTGACGACATCGCGACCCCGCCATTTCATGACCACCTCCACCACGCGCCCGGCCCGCCAAAGCTATCACCATGGCAACCTGCGGGAAGAAATGATCCGCTGTGGCCGGGAAATCCTGGCCATCAAGGGCGTCCATGGACTGACCCTTCGCTCCGCGGCAAAGCTGGCCGGGGTTTCGCACGGCGCGCCGCGCAATCAGTTCGCCGACAAGGAGGGCTTGCTTGCCGCAATCGCCGCCGATGGATTCCGTGAACTGGTCGCCGTGCGGCGGGCCCGCCTCTCGCCGGAGATGACCGCCGAGGCGCGACTGCTCACGGTCATGGACGGCTATATCGAGTTCGCCGTCAAGCATCCCGCGCTTTTCTACCTGATGTTCGGGCCGCAGATCGAGGACAAGGAGAGATACCCAGAACTGCTGGAAGCGGGCAGCGCGTCTTACCAGCTCTTGTCGGGTGCAGTCCGGGACTACTTCCAGGAAAACAATCTTGCCGAGCAGTTCGACGACATGATGGTGCGCTGCGCGTGGTCGGCCATGCACGGTGTGAGCATGTTCTTCAGTGCCAAGCCGACCGGACCCAGCCCGCGCCCGCGCGTCGCGCTGGCCCAATGGCGGCAGAGCGTACAGCAATTCGTGCTGACCGGCCTGTTGGCAGCGGGCCAGAAAAAGGCCGCGGCGGCTACCGATGCCGCCGCAAGCAAACCGAAGGCGAGGTCACGCAGCGCAGCGCAGGCGTAAGCCCGCCCCCGGTATTTCAGTCTCCGCCGCGCGGCTCCAGCGCATCCACCAGCGCCCGCTTCAGCATCACCCGGCCAAGCTGCAGCCGGTATGCCCCATCGGCGAAGTTGTCCTCCAGCGGAGTCACGTTGGTGAACGCGGCGTCGACAATGGCATCGACCTTGTCCGGCAGGTCGGCGAAGCTGCCTTCCAGCAAGGCCCCCGCCTCCCATGCGCGGAATGCCGCATCTGCAACGCCAGTGATGGCAATCCGTCCCCATGTATCGCCATCTTCAGTAACGTTGATGGCAACGGCCGCCGCAGCCACCGCATAGCCGGACGACGGATGACGGAACTTGCGGTATGCGACCCGGCCCGGTGCCGGCAATGGCACATGGATGCGCGTAAGGACCTCGTCCGGCTCAACGGCTGTGGACATGAAGCCGACAAAGAATTCATGCGCGGGGATGCGCCTGCTACCTTGCTCGCCTGCCACTTCCATTTCGGCATCCATCGCAAGCGCGACAGCCGGCCAGTCGGCCGACGGATCGGCGTGCACCAGCGCGCCACCGATCGTGCCACGGTTCCTGACTGTCGGGTCGGCAATCACTGTGGCGGCGAGTGGGAACAGCGGGGCCAGCTGCTTCAGTTCCGCGCTCGCCTCCAGTTCGGCGTGGGTCGTGGCGCTGCCGATGGAAACGGAATCCTCATGGACCACGATCCCACGAAGTTCTGGCAGGCGACCGATATCCACCAGCAGTTCAGGCCTCGCCAGCCTGAGCTTCATCATCGGCAGCAATGTATGACCCCCGGCCAGGATCTTCGCCTCGGGGTTTTGGGCAAGGATGGAAAGTGCCTGTTGCACACTGCTCGCCCTGAGGTATTCGACTTCGTACGGAATCATGTCGCGCTCCGGCTCTCTTGGATGGCTCGCCAGACTTTCGGCGGCGTCAGCGGCATATCGAGATGGGATATGCCAAATGGCTTCAGTGCATCGCACACCGCGGCGACGACCGCGGGCGGTGCACCGACGCAACCCGCCTCCCCGATGCCTTTGACGCCGAGCGGATTCGACGGCGCCGGAGAGACATGGAAGCCGGTGCGCATGCGAGGGATCTGCTCGATACGCGGAAAGCCGTAGTCAAGCAGCGAGCCGGACAGCAGTTGCCCAGAGTCGTCGTACGTGGCTTCTTCGAACAGGGCCTGGCCGATGCCCTGTGCGATGCCGCCGTGCATCTGGCCGTGGCAAAGCATCGGGTTGATCAGCACGCCCACGTCGTCGACTGCCACATAGTCCAGGATCGTCACCACGCCGGTCTCCGCATCGACCTCCACGACCACGGCATGGCAGCCATTCGGCGCTCCCAGGGCGACCGGCTCATAGAAGACGCGCTCATCCAGCCCTGCTTCGAAATCCCGGGGCAGCTTGTGCGCAAGGTATGCCATCCTTGCGACCTGCGAGAACGGGATGACGGTCGGATTTGCTGCGCTCGAAAAATGGCCACCTGCATAGTGCACGTCCTCTTCCGGGATTTCGAGCATGAAGGCGGCGATCCGCCTTGCCCTGGCGAGAATCTTGCCCGCTGCCACATAGGCAGCGCTGCCGCCTACCGGCATGGAGCGTGAATTGAAGGTGCCATGACCCGCGAGCACGCGATCCGTGTCACCCTGCACGACATCGATATCTTCCATCGGCAGTTGCAGGGCTTCCGCAACGATCTGCGCGAAGCTGGTGGCATGGCCGTGGCCTTGCGGCATCGAGCCGCTGAACAGCGTGACCTTGCCGTCGGAATGCACGCGGATATGCGCGCTCTCCCAGCCGCCGCGGTTGAAGCCGACCTTTTCCAGCATCGGCGAAATGCCCATGCCGACCAGCTCGAGATAGCAGATCACCCCGATGCCGATGTATTTGCCCTGCTCGCGCAGCGCCACCTGCTCCTCACGCCAGCGCCGGTAGCCGATCAGCTCGGTCGCCTTGTTCAGGCAGGCTTCGTAGTCGCCGGAGTCCCATTTGCCGCGCGCCCCGTCATGCGGCAAATAGGGAAACTGATCGGGCTGCACCAGGTTGCGGCGCCGCAACTCGACCGGATCGATGTCCAGCTCCCCCGCTACAGCGTCCATCAGCCGCTCGATGATGTATGCGGCTTCTGGCCGTCCGGCGCCGCGATAGGCATCGACCGGCGTGGTATTGGTTGTCACCAGATTCACTTCCACGTCGACTGACGTTATCTGGTAGTTGCCCGTGATGTAGTTGGCCGTATTGACGGTAGGGATCCCCGTCGCCATGTTCGACAGGTAGGCGCCGAGGTTGGCGAACGACCGCAAGCGGATCCCCAGCACTTTGCCGTCGTTGGTGACGGGCGCCTCCACATACTCGGTATGCGCGCGGCCATGGGTGGTCGCGACGAAGTTTTCACTGCGTGTCTCCGTCCAGCTCACCGGAAGCCCAAAATGTCTGGAGGCGAACGCCACCAGCACCTCTTCCGCATAGAAGTGCATCTTTGCGCCGAATCCGCCACCGATATCGGGTGCCACGATCCGGACCCGGTGCTCGGGCCAGCGCAGGGTCTCCGCCAGCCAGCGTCTCGACATATGCGGAACCTGGGTCGGGACGATAAACGTCAGGCGCTCGTCGACCGGGTCGAAGTTCGCGCACAAGGCGCGCGGTTCGAGCGGACTCGGAATCAGACGCTGGTTGACCAGCCGGATCGAGACTACCCGGTCGGCCCGCTTCAATGCATCCTCGTAGCTGCCGCCCTTGAGCCGGAAAATGCCGATGCGATTGCCGGGCACGTTATCGTGAAGCTGGGGCGCGGTGTCTGACAGCGCTGCTTCCGCATCGACGACAGGTGGCAACGCTTCGTAGCTGACTGCGACGAGTTCGGCAGCGTCCGCGGCAATCTCGCGGGTCTGGGCCACCACCATCGCCACGGCTTCCCCTACGTACCGCACCCGCTCGGCCGCAAGCGGAGGATGCGGCGGCACCTTCGAATTGCCCACGACCCAGTTCGGCCGGATGTCGCCAACCTTGCCCTGGATGTCCGTATAGGTCAGAACACCGATCACGCCGGGAAGCGCGCGCGCGGCCGAGGTATCGATCTCGCTGACAATGGCATGGGCATATGGCGATCTGACGAAGGCCGCGAAGACCATGCCCGGGAACTGATGGTCATCCGTAAACCTGCCCTGGCCGCTCATCAGGCGCTTGTCCTCACGGCGCCTGACCGACTTGCCAATGTACTTCGTTGCACTTCCGTTCAGTGCTTCGCTCATCTCAGGCCTCCTCATGTGTGACGGACGGCGTTCGCTGCAGCCTGGTCGCGGCAAGAAGCACAGCATCGACGATGTTCTGATACCCGGTGCAGCGGCACAGGTTGCCGTGCAGCGCTTCCCTGATATCGCTTTCGGCTGGCGCAGGCTGGTGCGCAAGCAGCGCTCGTGCCGCAAGCAGCATCCCCGGCGTACAGAAGCCACACTGCAAGCCATGAAGTTCGTTGAAGGCTTGCTTGAGCACGGCTGTCGTGTGGTCGTGCACCATGCCTTCAATCGTGTGAAGCTCGCAGCCGTCAGTCTGTGCGGCAAGTACGGTGCACGACTTCACAGTCGTTCCGTCCACAAGCACCGTGCAGGCTCCGCACTGGGAGGTGTCGCAACCGATATGAACGCCGGTCAGGCGTTTCTGGTCCCGCAACAAGTGCACCAGCAGCCGCCTTGGCTCAATCTCGGTTGTACCTGTTACGCCATTGATGGTGTTTTCTATTTTCACAGTCGCCTCTGTGTCTCCGTTAGCACCTTCAGCATCGGCACACGTGGTGCCTATAGTATTACGATCATCATACTAAAGGGGCAAAAAAAATTTCGATGTCCTTCCCCCGGCCGGCCGAAGCTCATTCAGGGGAAGTTACCAGGGAACCACCGGGACTTACCTCTTGGCTTACCAGCTTTTCAAAGCGGGAAAAGAACTCCGCCAGGAACCTGTTCGCCACCGATCCCACCAGACGGGACCCGATCTGTGCGAGCTTTCCTCCCATCTGCGCTGCGGCCACGTAGTGCAGGGAAGTGCCGCCCTCGACGTCTTCCAGACGGATATCGGCGCCCAGCTTGCCGAATCCCGCGACGCCACCGCTTCCGCTGCCTTCGATGTGATAGCCGATGCCCTCCTGGTGGCCGGTAAAACGGGCCGTGCCCTTGAAGCGTGCCTTGATCGGTCCGACGGCCGCAACGATGACTGCGTCATAGTCACCGTCATCCCCCTGCTGGTATTGCTCACATCCCGGCAAACACCGCTGGAACGTCGCCGGATCGTTCAACCGTTTCCAGACCTCTGCCCTGGAAGCCTTGATTAACTGTGCACCAGTGAATTCCAATGTTTCCCCCTTTCGGTTTCTGCTACTTCCATCACAGCGGCCGGCCCGAAACCGCGAACGCCCGCGCCGCTTCGTCACCGCCTGGCTGAACACCAATCTATCCAGCGTCTATATCGTAGGGAGCGCGTCGGCCAGCGTCAAGGAACGGGGAGCCATTTACGCCTAGTGGTAACCCTAGCAACGAAGCCCTTTCGCTCATTTGGCCAGCACTGCGATGTCCATACATGAACAGGCTGGTAAACCCGGAATTGCCCAACGATTTCTTGACGCGGCCAAGACCGCAACCCTAGTATGTAGACAGTGGATACACCGAGCACCAGCGCAGAACGACTAACGCAACAAGGCAGGCCAGACGTCCAGTCTTTTCAACTCTGCCCACCTTCGTTCCAGTCCCGGCACACGCTCCAATGTATCCACTGTCTATATTTGATTCGGCCGACTTAGAACGCCGGCCCCATCCACGTCAAAGGAGAATCCATGTCTCGTGCAGTGATCGTTTCATTTGCCCGCACCCCGATCGGCAAAGCCACCCGAGGCGCCTTCAACATGACCCATGGCGCAACCATGGCGGGCCATGCCATTCAGCATGCCGTCCAGCGTGCGGGGATTGACGGCGCGGAAGTCGAGGACATCATCTTCGGCTGCGGCCAGCCCATCGCCGCCACCGGTGGCAACGTGGCCCGGCAAGGCGGCATCCGCGCGGGCCTGCCGGTGTCCGTCAGCGGCACGACGCTGACCCGCTTCTGCGCGTCCGGCTTGCAGGCAGTCGCCTTTGCCGCACAGCGTGTGCTGATCGACAAGGTGCCGGTAATGGTGGCGGGTGGCGTCGAATCGATCAGCCTGTCACAACCGGTCACGCTGAAGGTTGCCCAGCAGGAAGCGTGGCTGGCCAAGAATCGCCCCGATGTTTACCTGCATATGATCGATACGGCCGAAATCCTGGCCGAGCGCTACGGCATGTCGCGGCAGCGCTCCGACGAGTTCGCGCTGCGCAGCCAGCAACTCACCGTGGCAGCCCAGAAGGCCGGCCGCTTCGCGGAGGAAATCGTTCCGCTGGCAACGGTCAAGTCGGTGAAGGACAAGGTGACCGGCGAGACTTCGACGGTGGAGTTCCTGCTCGAGGCGGACGAAGGTGTCCGTGCCGACACCACGCTGGAAGGACTGAGTGTGCTGCCTGCCGTGAAGGGCGAGGGTTACCAGGTGACGGCCGGCAATTCGAGCCAGTTGTCTGACGGGGCCGCGGCGCTGGTGCTGATGTCCGAACGTGAGGCCGAACGGCGTGGCCTGGAACCGCTGGGCTACTTCGTCAGCCTGGCCACCGCTGGGGTGGAGCCGGACGAAATGGGCATCGGCCCGATCCGCGCGGTACCGCGCCTGCTGGAACGCAACGAGCTTTCCATCGATGACATCGACCTGTGGGAACTCAACGAGGCCTTTGCCTGCCAGGCGCTGTATTGCATTGACCAGCTTGGCCTGCCGCTGGAGCGCGTCAACGTCAACGGCGGCGCTATTGCCGTCGGTCACCCGTATGGCATGACGGGCGCGCGCCAGGCCGGCCACATCTTGCTGGAAGGACGTCGCCGCAAGGCCAAGTATGGCGTCGTGACCATGTGTGCCGCCGGCGGCATGGGCGCGGCCGGCCTGTTCGAGTTCATCCACTAAGCATCCAAGAGAGACAACGGAGACACCGATGACCGACATCACCGAGTACGAAACCGTCTTTATCGACCGCGACGGTCCCTGCGCCGTCGTCACCATGAACCGGCTGGAAAAGTACAACGCGCTCAACACGGGACTGCGCACTGATCTTTACGCGGCGCTGTCGTCGCTGATCGCCGACCGGACGGTCCGCGGGATCGTCCTTTGGGGCGGTACCAAGGCCTTCGTGGCCGGCGGCGACATCCCTGAAATGCTGGCACGCCGCCCGATTGAAGCCTTCGTCCCGACCAGCGGCGCGCCCGACCTGTGGGCGCTGATCCACCACAGCACCATCCCCGTGATCGCCGCCATTGCCGGGCCTTGCTTCGGCGGTGGCCTGGAGCTCGCGATGGCGTGCGACCTGCGCGTGGCTGCGGACAACGCCCTGCTCGGGCAGACCGAAACCAACGTTGGCCTGATACCGGGACGCGGGGGTACCCAGCGGCTGACCCGGCTGGTTGGCGCGACGCGCGCCAAGGAAATGATCTTTACCGGCGAAATCATCAAGCCGGACGAGGCTTACCGCATCGGCCTTGTCAACAAGGTGGTGCCTGCGGGCGAATTGCTGGCCGAGGCGAAGGCCTATGTGCACCGTATTGCCGAGAAGTCTCCGCACTCGATCGCGATGGCCAAGCTGATGATCAACAACGGCCAGGATGCCACGCTCGATACGGCCCTGATGCTGGAACAGCTGGCCTTTGCCACGCTCTTCAGCACGGAAGACATGCACGAAGGCGGCAAAGCGTTCCTCGACAAGCGCCGTCCGGTTTATCGGGGAGTCTGATCATGACCCAGCTCAACACACGTGTGCAGGCTGCGGCCACCCTCGCGCAACCAGACCCCTACCGCCCGCGGCTGACAGTGACCGCGCTTGCCGATATCCGGCGCTTCGAGCAGACACCGCTTTCCGACCGGCGCCTGCCCGACAGCACTTACGAGCTGCTGCGCCTGGCGCGCGACCGAGCGCCCGAGGCGCCCGCCCTGCATTACTTCAGCTCCGGCGACGAGTTGGCCAGGTCGGTCACCATCACCCATGCGCAGATGTTCGGGCGCATCACGCAGACCGCCAACCTGCTGCACTCGCTTGGCCTGGGCCCGGATGACGTCATCGGGGTGCTGATGCCCGTGACGCCGGAGTCGCAGTACGCGATCTGGGGCAGCGAGGCGACCGGCATCGCCTGCCCGGTCAACTGGATGCTGGAGCCCGAGATTATCGCGGCGCTGCTGCGCAATGCCGGAGCCAAGGCGGTGATCGCCTATGGCCCCGACCCGGATATCGAAGCCTGGAACAAGGCCATGCTGGTGCGGCGTGAACTGCCTGACGTGAAGCACTGGATCAAGGCCGGCGGCGGCAAGGCAAGCGAAGAAGGGATCTTCGACCTCGACGCCAGGCTTGACCGTTTCGATGACGAGACGCTTGACAGCAGACGGGTGTTCTCGCCGCAGGATACGGCTTCGATGTTCCATACCGGGGGCACCACCGGCACGCCCAAGCTTGCGCTGCACACGCATGGCAACGAAGTGGCGATGGCATGGGTCAGCGCGATGCAGATCGACGTGCAGCCTGAGGACGTGCGCGTCTGCGGGGTGCCGATGTTCCACGTTACAGGGGTGCTTACCAATTGCCTGATGCCGCTGGCCCGCGGCGCATCGGTGGTGCTGCTGACGTCCAGCGGCTGGCGTGATCCCTCGGTGATCCGCAATCTCTGGCAGATCGTCGATCACTTCGGGGTCACCGCGCTGGGCATGGTCCCCAGCGTGGTCAACATGGCGCTGAATATTCCGATCGGCGACGCCGACATCAGCTCCCTCAAGGCGGCCAGTTGCGGTACGGCGCCGCTGTCGGTGGCCGTCGCCGAGGCGTTCGAGCAGAAGACCGGCGCGATGATCTTCGAGGGATACGGGCTGACTGAAGGCACCGCGCTCAGCGCAACCAACCCGCGCTATGGCCAGCGGCGCATCGGCTCCATTGGCATGCCCATGGCCTACCAGGAGATGAAGGTCGTCAAGGTCGCCGCTGGACGCATCCAGCGCGACTGCGAGCCGGGCGAACCTGGCATCGTGGTGGTGCGCGGTCCCAACGTCTTCGCCGGCTACCTGAACCCCGAGCAGAACAAGAGCATCTGGTTCGAAGGCGGCTGGTTCAATACGGGCGACCTGGGCTATGTGGACGAGGATGGCTACTTCTGGCTGACCGGCCGGGCCAAGGACCTGATCATCCGAGGCGGCAACAATATCGATCCGCGCATGATCGAAGAGGCGCTGTATCGGCACCCCGAGGTATTCGATGCCGCCGCGGTCGGCCTGCCTGACGCGCATGCCGGGGAACTGCCGGTCGCGTACGTCGCGCTCAAGCCGGGCAGCACCTTCCCGCTCGGCCGCATCAAGCACTACGCCTATGAGGTGATCCCGGAACGCGCCGCCGTGCCCAAGCAGTTCTACCTGGTCGACGCCATCCCCAAGACTGCCGTCGGCAAGATCCAGAAGAACACGCTGCGCGGCGACGCTGTACTGCGGGCGCAGCGGCAGATGCTTGCCGAGGTCAACGCGGATACGCCGGTGCCCCTGGTTGATATTCGCATCGAAGATCGGGGCGACCAGGGCATCCTGTCCACGCTGGTGCTGCCTGCCACCCTGAGCAACGAAGATCGGGAGATCGCGGTCGCAACCATCGGCAAGGCGTTCTCGACGCTGACGATCAAATACGCGGTGGTCTACGAATAGCCCGTTCACCGAAGCAGGGCCTCGCCAGAGGCAGTGCAGGCCGGCAGCGCCTCACCCCGACGTATCCGTCACCACGGGTATGAGCTGCCGGCTTGCAAAACCAATAATGGAGACAACCATGACTATCCAGCTTTCGCGCCGGCGCCTGCTGCAGGCGGCGTGCGGCGCCGTGCCGGCAATGCTTGTGCCGTCCTTGCTGCGGGCTGAAGCGCCCTATCCAGGCAAGCCGATTGTCGTCAAGGTCGCATTTCCCGCTGGGGGCCCGGCGGACGAATCGATTCGCGCTGCGGCTGTTGTGATGAAGAGGAGCCTGGGGCAAAACGTCATTGCCGACAACGTTCCCGGTGCAAGCGGGTCGATCTGCGCCATGAACGTGCTGCGCAGCGCCAACGATGGCTACACCTTGCTGGGCACGACCGGCATCGATTTCCTGGTGGCGCCACTTGCCATCGCATCGGCGAAGTATTCGCCGGAGAAGTTCAGGCTGGCAGGCTTCAGCGGGATTTCGGACTTCATCCTGGTCTCGAATCCCTCGTTGTCGTTCAAGAACGTCGACGAGGTCATTGCTTACGCGAAGAACCCGAAGAACCGCCCGCTGTCGCTGGCGCATTGGGGCCCCGGCTCGGGACCCCACCTGGTCGGGGCCGACTTCCAGGCCCGCACCGGCGTGCGCTTCCTGGAAGTCCCCTACAAAGGCGCGGCGCCGGTCACCAGCGACATCGCCGGTGCACAGGTAGACCTGACTTTCATTCCCATGGGAGGTCCGACTTACGGGATGATCAAGGCCGGCCGCTTCCGGCCGATCGGTGTCGCCAGCAAGGCCCGGCATCCGTCGTTGCCCGATGTGCCGGCGCTGTCGGAAAACAAGGACCTGGCCGACTTCGAGTACAGCCAGTGGGCGGGCGTGCTGGCTCCGCCGAATACACCGGATGCCGTGACGGCACGGGTGGTGGAGGCCATGAATGCGTGGGTGGGCAGCCCGGAAAACCGTACCCGGCGCGCCGTCAATCTCCAGCGCGCGATCGAGCCGATGACAATGGCCCAGGCGCAAGCCTTCCTGAGCAACGAACACGCCAAGCTGACCCGCATTGCCAGGAGCCTCAAGCTGGCCGGGCAATAAGGCCCGGTGGCAATGCGGTCAGCCTGTGCCGCGGCTATGCCGGATCGCCGCGGCGCAAACTGGCAAAATCCGCAGGACGTTTCCCCAGGAAGGCGGCAATGCCCTCCGCGGCTTCGGCGCTGCCCTGGGCCACGGCCATCGCGCCCCGTTCAGCCTCGAGCTGGTCATCGAGCGAGCGCTCGTGCGCATGGCGGCACAGCGCCTTGATTGAACCCAGTGCCTGCTGGGGGCCTTGGGCAAGCCGCGCCGCCAGCGCGATCGCCGCTGCGCCGGCCTGTCCCGCCTCAACCAGTTGATTGACGACGCCGAAGTGCTGCAGTTGCTCTGCCGTGATGCGATCGCCAGTCAACGCCAACTGCGTCAGCACCTGCCGCGAGAGGCTCTGCGCCAGCAGGCCGGTGATGCCGCCATCCGGTGTCAGCCCCACCTTCACATAGGCGATCGAGAAAGCTGCGCCGGCGGAAGCCACCAGCAAATCGCAGGCCAATGCCAGCGAGAAGCCCGCGCCCGCCGCGCCGCCTTCGACCGCTGCGACGATCGGCTTGGGAAAGTCGCGCAGCTTGCACACCACGTCGTGCAGATGCCCCAGCCTCTCGATGCGCTCCTCGTAGGTCAGTTCGCGCCGCTTGCTGATCAGTTCCAGGTCGCCGCCCGCACAGAAGTAATCATCGGCCCCGGTCAGCACGATCGCGCCAACCGCCGGATCCTCTGCGGCGTTGGCCAGTGCGGCGCGGATATTGTCGTAGAGATCCGCCGCGATGGCGTTGCGTTTGCCCGGATTGTTGATGGCAAGGACCAGCACGCTGCCTTCCGTGCGCTGCAACAGGGAGGAAAAGGTAGTCATGTCGTGATTTGTGATTTCGATGAATGAGCGAAGGCTGCTCAGCCAGCAGTCTGGTGCGCAGCGCGCTGGCGCTCATAGACCTGCAGGTGGCAATATGCCGTACGGCTCAACGGGAGCTCATGCCCGTGCCCGGCTGCGCGCTTGATGAGGTCGCCGACGATGGCGTCGGCTTCTATGCGTGGGGCGCCCTGCGCAATATCCCGCATCATCGAGGCAGCCCAGGTCGATGTTTCGTCCAGCAGTCGGGCCCGCATGGCAGCGGCAACGGGTTCGGGGATGGCATGGCCGTACAGTTGCGCCACCGTGCGGCACTCCCCAATCGCGTCAAGCATCAGGCGACGGCCATCCTGTGTCTTCATGATGTCCGCCACGGTCCCGCGCATCAGGCATGTCATCACTGCGCCGGCGGCGATCATGGCCCACTTGTTCCACAGCTCCTGCCCGATGGCGCCCGATAGCTCACGCGTACCCGCCGCCCTGGACACCAGCGCATGGAAATCCGCGGCCACTGCCGACGCCTGCGCAGCGCGGGGGCCGACTACCAGCCGGTCCATGCGGCCGGCGTGCACGACGGTTCCGTCCGCCGCCAGCGTGGTCGCAATGTATGCGACTCCACCCAGCACGCGTTGCCTGCCAAAGCACTGGTCGAGCCGGTCATAGGCGTCAAGGCCGTTGAGGAGAGGCAATACCGCAGTGTCCCGGCCAACGGCCGGGCTGATGGTCCGGATCGCGTCGGCAAGGTCATAGGCCTTGCATGCCAGCAGGACCAGGTCGAACTGCGCGTCGACCTGACCGGCCAGGACCATTTTTACCGGGCGATGGAAGTCGCCAAGTTCGCTACGCACGGCCAGGCCAACCCGTTCCAGTGCCCGCGCGCGGCCGGGCCGCAACATGAAGGTGACATCGGCGCCCGCCTCGATCAGGCGCGCGCCATAGTAGCCGCCCATGGCCCCGGCACCGAGTACAAGAATCTTCATGACGCCTCTGCCTGCGCGGCGGCTGCGGGGCGCCGCTGGACGATCAGGTTGCCGGTGAAAACCTGCACCGGCTCGTCGGCCTGGTTGAAGGTTGTGGTACGCACCTTCACGATGCCCTGGTCGGGGCGCGATTTCGAAATCCGCACTTCCAGTATCTCGCTCTCGATATGCAGTTCATCGCCAGGGCGAACCGGTTTTGGCCAACGCAGCTCCTCGAAGCCCGCGCCGAGGATGCCGCCTGCGGGCCGGAATTCGCCGTCGACCAGCAGGCGCATCGTCAGCGCAGCGGTATGCCAACCGCTCGCAGCCAGTCCACGAAACAACGTGTCGCGGGCAGCGGCTTCATCGAGATGGAAAGGCTGCGGGTCGAACTCGGCAGCAAAGGCCTTGATCCTTTCAGGCTCGACGGTCAGCCGCCCCGAACCGTATTTTTGGCCCGCCGCGAGGTCCTCAATGTATTGAATGCTCATTCTTTGTTCCTCCAGATGGTTTGGCGCTGTCTCTCCGATCAATGCACGCCCGGTGCGAGAACAGACGGATCAGGCCAGCGCCTCGAGCGCCAGCGCAATCCCTTGTCCGCCGCCGATGCACAGCGTGACGATGCCGCGCCGTATGCCGTCGGCCCGCATGGCATGCAGCAGGCGCGTCGTCAGCACCGCGCCGGTCGCACCGATCGGATGGCCGTGGGCAATGGCACCACCGTCGACGTTGATGATGTCGTGCGGCAATCCGAGCTCGACCGCGACAGCCAGCGGCACCGCGGCAAACGCTTCATTGATCTCGATGCGTTCAATGTCGCCCAGCTCCCAGCCGGCGCGTTGCAGCGCCTGCCGCACCGCCGGGACCGGGCCCAGCCCGAACATGCCGGGCTCCACGGCCCCGACACCATAAGCGACCAATCGTCCCATCGGCTCCAGCCCCCTGGCTTCAGCCACCGAACGTTCGGCAACGATCATGGCCGCTGCGCCGCTGTTGAGTCCGGGCGCATTGCCGGCGGTAATCGTGCCGTCCGGTCGAAACGCCGGCTTGAGCCGGCCGAGCGTATCGAGGCTGGTATCAGGGCGATTGGCTTCGTCCACTTCGAACATGGCCGTACCGCCCTTCCCTTTGATGGCCACCCCGGCAATCTGGCCGGTGAATCGCCCGTTCGCCTGCGCCAGCGCGAAATTCCGCTGCGAACGCTCGGCCCAGCGATCCTGGGCCTCGCGGTTCAGCGCGTAGCGGGCGACAAGGTCCTCGGTATGCCATCCGGAGTGCTCACCGGAGAAGGCGTCGAGCAGGCCGTCGTGCAGCATGCTGTCATGCAGGACGGAATCGCCCATGCGCTGCCCCCAGCGGCCGGACGGCATCAGGTATGGCGCACGGTCCATGTTCTCCATGCCGCCGGCGACAGCAATGTCGACATAACCGAGCCGCACCTCGTCCGCGGCCGTGGCGATCGCCTGCGCTCCCGAGCCGCAGACGCGGTTGACGGTCATCGCCGGAACCGAAACCGGCAGCCCTGCCCCGATGGCAGCCTGCCGGGCCGGATTCATCCGGTTGCCGGCCTGGATCACGTTTCCGAACACCACGCTGCCGACCTCGCCTGGATCGATTCCCGCCCGTTCCACGGTTGCCCGTATCGCTGCAGCGCCGAGATCAACCGCCGGAATGGCCTTCAATGAGCCGTTGTAGGCGCCAATGGCGGTCCGCACCGGCTGACACAGCACGACATCTCTTGCATTCATCGCATTCTCCCTGCCAAACACCCAGTATCAATCGGTCGCACGCACTTCAGTTGAGGCGCCATGCGGTATACGCCCGGTGGCCGGGTCTTGAAGGTTGCAACAAGAATTGGCTGCGCGGGAAATCCGGCTCAGGCTTCTGCCGAGCGGGACAGCCGCTGGCGCACGCGGTCGCTGGCGGCGGGGCCGGGCGCAAGGTGATAGTCGGCATCGGTGACCGGACGCCCGTTGGCGGCGTCGACCAGCACGGGCTCCACGCGCACGCCGGTGCGCCGGTTGGCCAACTGCACGCTTTCGCCTTCGGGCGCGAGATGCTTGTTGCCCCAAGCCAGCATGGCCAGCAGCACCTGGCGGAAATCGCGCCCGCGCTCGGTCAGGATGTACTCGGAGCGGGGTGGCCGGTCGCAGTACTGGCGACGCTCCAGCATGCCTTCTTCGACAAGCGAGTTCAGGCGACGCGTGAGCATATTGGGCGCGATAGCCAGGTTTTGCTGGAACTCGTCGAATCGGGTCACGCCGTAAAAGGCTTCGCGCAGGATCAATACGCTCCAGCTGTCGGCAACGCGGGCCGCGGTGCGTGCGATCGGACACGGCGTTTCACCAAGTGGCTTCCTCTGCATGATTGGCTTCCTCGAAAAACGTGCTTGCTATCAATTTGAAAGTTAGTCTAGAGTAGTCACTATCATCATGCAAGTTCGTTTTCACTTGTGCTGTATTCCGCGCCGTTGAAAGACCGCTGGTGAAAGGTGGCCCTGTTGCAGCCCTGAGCGGAGAAACAATCCGTCAGGCACCGGAAGCACGCGCCTGCCTGCACCGTCTGTGCGGAGGACGCTGCCCAGGCGCCGATTCCGCACACTGCCCGGCCCCAAGCGTTTACTTCGCACGCGAACTATCTATATACTTCATATGCGAACTTAATCCCGATGCCTGCACGGCAGGCATGCAACTCTCACCTGGAGACCGACCAATGACCCCGGAAATCCGCGTTGACCTCACCGGCGGCGTGCTGACCATTACGCTTGCCCGGCCAGACAAGAAGAACGCCTTGACGAACGAGATGTACGGCGCGCTTGCCGACACTATCGAGCAGGCACAGCAGGACCGGCTTATCCGGGTATTGCTGTTGCAGGGGGACGGAGACAGTTTTACGGCCGGCAATGATCTCGGCGATTTCGCGGCGATCGCGGCGGGAAATGGCCCCAGCGAACGTCACGTGCATCGCTTTCTGCGCGCCCTTGCCAATTCGACCGTACCGATTGTCGCCGCGGTCAATGGCAAGGCCGTCGGCGTCGGGACCACCATGCTGCTGCATTGTGATTACGTCGTGCTCGGCCAGGACGCGCAACTGATCACGCCTTTCGTCAATCTCGCGCTGGTTCCCGAAGCGGCGTCGAGTTACCTGCTCCCCCTGCGGATCGGACACGTCAGGGCCTTCGAGATGTTCGCGCTGGGCGAGCCGCTTGACGCGCAAACCGCCGTGGCATGGGGCATCGCGAACAAGGTTTGCGCCAATGACCAACTGCGCATGGATGCGCGCCGGATGGCCGAGAAGATTGCCGCCAGGCCGGCCGGCTCCCTGAGCGCAATGAAACAGCTCATGCGCGATGCGGAAAAACTGGTTGCGCAGATGAACAGCGAAAGCGCCAGGTTCGAGGAGCGGCTGGCCAGTGCGGAAGCCCGGGAAGCATTCTCGGCCTTCGCCGAAAAGCGCAAACCAGACTTCACCAAGGTTGCCGGGCAGTAAGTCGACTGCCTCGGTCTCCGGCCGCTGCCAGGCTACACCTCGCCCTCGTCGGCGGCCGGGAACTTTGTCTGCAGGCTGGTCAGCCAGCGCGCCACCACGTCGATCTCGGCCGCGGTGAAACCTTCAGTCAGCCTGGTATTCAACACCTTCATGCTTGCCTTGGAACGCTGGCGCGCCAAGCGCCCTGCCTCCGTCAGCCATAGGCGCGAGGCACGGCCATCGCTCTCGTCCGGCCGGCGCTCGATCAGGCCGGCCCTTTCGGTCCGGTCGGCCAGGCCGCTCATGCCAGGCGCGCCCAGGTCCAGCGCCGCGGCAGCCTCGCTCGTCAGCGCGCCATTGTTGCTGCCCAGAAAGAAAAGCAGTCCGGCCTGGGCTGATGTCACGCCACCCGCGGGAGTGCGCGCTTGTGACCACCGGTGCAGGCGCCGCTGGCCCACGTTCAATAGGTAGACGAGGCGATGTTCCATGTCTGGGGCGCCATAAGGGATGAGATTTAATTCGCATGCGAATATTATCATGCGCCGGTGTAGCCCTCAGCCCCCGAGCCGCCCCTGTTTCGTGCCGTCTTCTCCGCGCGCATGGACCGGGGCATGCCGGACCATGCGCACCGATGGCCTGCGCCGCCCAGCTCCGATGCCAGCGCCGACAGCGTCATGGCAGCCAATACCAGCAATCTGCGCATTGCGGCCCCTGCTTTCGTCAGCGCCTGTCAACATCGAGCACCGCCTGCGCAAACGCGGTGGGCGCTTCCTGCGGCGGGTTGTGGCCGATCCCGCCCGTCAGGTCCCGGTGCTCGTAGCGGCCCGTGAACTTGCTGGCATAGGTGCTGGGCTTGGGGTGCGGCGCGCCGTTGGCATCGGCTTCGATGGTGATGGTGGGCACGCTGATGGTGGGCGCCGTGGCGAGCCGCTTCTCGATGTCGTCGAACCTGGCCTCCCCCGTGGCCAACCCCTGCCGCCAGCGGTAGTTGTGGATGGTGATTTCGACGTGGTCGGGATTGTCGAAGGCGGCGGCGCTGCGGTTGAACGTCGCATCATCGAACTTCCATTGCGGCGATGCCAGTTTCCAGATCAGCCTGGCGAACTGGTGCGTGTACTTCTGGTAGCCGGCGCGGCCCCGATCGGTGGAGAAATAGAACTGGTACCACCACTGCAGCTCGGCTTCAGGCGGTAGCGGCTGCTTGCCGGCTGCCTGGCTGCCGATCAGGTAGCCGCTGACCGCGACCAGCCCCCTGCAGCGGTCCGGCCAGATCGCCGCCATGATGTCGGCGGTGCGCGCGCCCCAGTCAAAGCCGGCCACTACGGCGTTCTGGATCTTGAGCGCGTCCATCAGCGCGATCATGTCGGCGGCAATAGCCGACGGTTGGCCGTTGCGCATGGTGTCGGCAGACAGGAAGGTCGTCGAGCCAAAGCCACGCAGGTGGGGAATGATCACCCGATAGCCGCGGGCCGCCAGCAGGGGTGCCACGTCGACAAAACTGTGGATATCGTAGGGCCAGCCGTGCAGCAGCAGCGCGACGGGCCCTGTGGCAGGGCCCGCCTCGGCGTAGCCGATATTCAGCACGCCGGCGTTGACGTGCTTGATCGGCGCGAAGCTGGTATGGGTGCCCGGCGTGGTCAAGGGCAGCGTCGGCGCCTTCGACACACCGCTTTGCGCGCGGGCGGCCTGCGACAGCCCGAACGGCGCAGTGGCCAGCGTCGCTGCCGCTGCACCCAGAAAGCCTCGACGGGGTAAATCGACTGTCTTCGACATTTTCTTCTCCGGTTTGCGTGATCAATGTGAGCATGAGTCTAGGAGGCCATGGCAAGCGGCATGTGTCGGATTCCAGGGGATTTGTATCGCTGTGTATTTATCCGCGATTGCGAGATACGTGGATACAAAGCAGCCCGGTTGAAGGACTGGCACGCCAGTCAATCGGACTCTCCCAGCAGCACGCCTTGCGGCATTGGCCTGTTGCCCTTATCCGGAAGATTGCAATAGGCATTAGCTGCACGAGCGCACGCCACACCGGTGTCGCGCGGGCGCTCCCCCGCAAACGCCACCGTGGCACTCCCCGCGATCAGCGCGACCGACAGGAACTGCTTGAACAGACTGATTTTCATCAGACTTTCTCCGCGAAACCCCGACCTTCAGGGCGGGGAGTGAAAGGAGTGCTGCCGGCAGCAAGCAATCCCAATTTAGAATGACCGGCATGCTTCTCGTCTATCGCTACCGGGTAAAGTCGCTGAACGGCCTGCTCAATCAGCAGAGCCGCGTAGTGAACTACGTCTGGAACTTCTGCAATGACACGCAGAAGCACGCACTCAAGTGGGGCAAGAAATGGCCCACGGGTTTCGATCTGAACGTGTTGACGACCGGCAGCAGCAAAGAACTCCGTATCCATTCCGGCACCGTCAACGCGGTTTGCGAGCAGTACGCCAAGTCGCGTAGCCAGCACCGCAGGCCCTATTTGCGCTATCGCGGCCGCAGGTCCCTCGGCTGGGTGCCGCTCAAGGGCCGGGACCTCAAGCGCTCGGGCGAGGCATTCCGCTTTGCCGGCAGCACATTTCGCGTGTTCAACTGCAGGCCCCTTCCCGAGGGCAAGATCAAGGACGGCACGAATTTCTCCCGCGACGCGCGAGGCAACTGGTTCCTGAACATCGTGATCGAAGTTGCCGATACTCACGCCCGCTCCCCGGAGCGCGGCGTCGGCATCGATCTGGGCTTGAGGGACCTTGCCACGCTTTCCACTGGCGAGAAAGTCGAGAATCCGCGTCACCTTGGCCAACTCGAGCAAGCCCTTGCCAGAGCGCAGCGGGCGCGCAAGAAACGACAGGCCACGAACCTCCACGCGCGCATCAAAAATGCGCGGCGTGACTTCCTGCACAAGCTCTCGCATCGCATCGTGCGGGACTTTGACTACATTGCGGTGGGTAATGTGAATGCCGCCGGCC
>NZ_JBSVZB010000028.1:0-116479 GCF_054072015.1 Cupriavidus sp. CP313
TCAATATCGCCCGCCTGGGCGCCAACACCGGCCCGCTCGACATGAGCCTGCTCTGGCTCAAGCGCCTGAAGCTCATCGGCGTGACCTTCCGCACCCGCACCGAGGAGGAACGCCTCGAGTGCATCCAGGCCTGCGCGCGCGACATGCTGCCCTTCCTGCGCCAAGGACGCGTGCGCCTGCCCGTCGATCGCACCTTCCCCATGACCGACGTCCTTGCCGCTCATGCCTACATGAAGCAGGACCAGCATGTCGGCAAGATCGTGCTGCTGGTCGATTAATCCTTTGAAGATAAAGATAGACAGGAGACATTCATGAGCATCAAGGTCACCCCGCTCACCGGCTCTGTTGGCGGCCTGGTCGAAGGTATCAACCTGAACGAGCCGCTTAACCGGGCGAACTTCGAGGCGGTGCACCGCGCCTTCCTCGAACACGGCGTACTGGTGTTTCGCAACCAGTTTCTCGAGCCCGGCGCTCACGTCGAGTTCGCCAAACTCTGGGGCACCCCGGCCCAGAACAATCCCCTGGACCCGAGCGTGCCGGGCTTCCCGGGGCTGATCCAGATCACCAAGATTCCCAAGGCAACCGCGTCAACCGAAGCCTGGCACTCCGACTCCATCTACACGGCTGTGCCGCCCAAGATCTCGATCCTGTCGGCCATCGTGGTGCCGAACGGCGGCGACACGATGTGGTGCAACCAGTACCTGTCATATGAGCGCCTATCGCCGTTGATGAAGAGCCGGCTCGAAGGGCTGCGCGCCCGCTTCACGGGACTGCGGCTGGCCCGCATGAAGGGTATCGATCAAGTGCCATCGGCTGTCCATCCGATCGTTCGCACCCATCCGGAGACCGGCCGCAAGGCGCTCTACGTCGGTCACCGGGAAACCGCGCAGTGCATCGAGGGCATGACCGAGGCCGAGAGCCGCCCGCTGCTCGATTTCCTGTATGAGCATTCGACGCCCCCCGACAACGTCTACCGCCATATGTGGCAGGAAGGCGACGTGGTCATGTGGGATAACCGCTGCACCATGCACTACGCCGTCCATGACTACGGTGAGGCCGAGCGCGTGCTCAACCGCATCACCATCGAAGGCGAAGTGCCGGCCTGAGCGTCGCCATGGCATGACACCGCATGCCGGCCCAAGGCGCCGGCATGCGCCCCCTGCGCCCGGGTGCCAGAAGCGGCACCGGCCGGGCCAATCGGAGACAGGACAATGCAGATAGGGATCCCGACTGAGATCCGGCCGGGAGAGGCGCGTGTTGCCGCCACACCGGAAACCGTCAAGAAATACGTTGCACAGGGCCACCAGGTCGTCGTGCAGGCCGGCGCCGGCGTGCACGCCAGCCAACCCGACAGCGCCTACGAGGCCGCAGGCGCCCGCATTGGCACCGCCACTGAGGCGCTGGGTGCCGACCTTGTGCTGAAGGTACGCGCGCCGGAAGTGGCCGAACTCGCCCATATCAGGCGCGGCGCCGTGCTGGTGGGCATGCTCAACCCTTATGACGGGGAGAATACCGCGCGCGTCACCGCCGCCGGCATCACCGCTTTCGCGCTGGAAGCCGCGCCGCGCACCACGCGCGCGCAGAGCATGGACGTGCTCTCCTCGCAGGCCAATATCGCCGGCTACAAGGCAGTGCTGGTCGCCGCGCATCACTACCAGCGCTTCATGCCGATGCTGATGACTGCCGCCGGTACCGTCAAGGCGGCACGCGTGCTGATCCTCGGCGCCGGTGTGGCGGGCCTGCAGGCCATCGCCACGGCCAAACGCCTTGGGGCGGTGATCGAGGCCTCCGACGTCCGCCCCGCCGTCAAGGAGCAGATCGAGTCGCTGGGCGCGAAATTCCTCGACGTGCCGTTCCTCACCGACGAAGAACGCGAGATCGCCCAAGGCGTGGGCGGCTATGCCCGCCCGATGCCGCCCGACTGGATGAAGCGCCAGGCCGAGCTGGTCCACCAGCGCGCGATCCAGGCCGACATCGTCATCACCACCGCGCTGATTCCGGGCCGCAAGGCGCCGGTGCTGCTGCAGGAAGCCACCGTGCAGCAGATGAAGCCGGGCTCGGTAGTGGTCGACCTGGCCGCCGTGCAGGGCGGCAACTGCCCGCTGACCGTGCCCGACGAAGTGGTCGAGCGCCACGGCGTCACGCTGGTCGGCCACACCAACCTGGCAGGCATGGTCGCCGCTGACGCCTCGGCGCTCTATGCGCGCAACGTGCTCGACTTTCTCAAGCTCATCATCAACAAGGAAGGCAAGGTCGCCATCGACCTGCAGGACGACATCGTCGGGGCCTGTCACATCACCGGCCGCCGCGAAGGCGCACTGGCAAGTTAAGGAGTTCCCAATGGAAATGATCAATCACACGGTGATCAACCTGATCATCTTCGTGCTGGCGATCTACGTGGGCTACCACGTGGTCTGGACGGTCACGCCCGCGCTGCACACCCCTCTGATGGCGGTGACCAATGCGATCTCGGCCATCATCATCGTCGGCGCCATGCTGGCCGCCGGCCTCACCCAGGGCGAAGTCGGCCGCCTGATGGGCACACTGGCGGTGGGCCTCGCCGCCGTCAATGTCTTCGGCGGCTTCCTCGTCACCCAGCGCATGCTGGAGATGTTCCGCAAGAAGGCCCCCAAGGCCGTCCCAGCCAAGGGACACGCGCACGCCGAAGGCACGCTGGTGGAGGTGGCGCGATGAACGCTCTCTCCATGAACGCGGTGACGCTGCTCTACCTCTGCGCCTCGGTCTGCTTCATCCAATCGCTCAAGGGCCTGTCGCACCCCACCTCGGCGCGCAAGGGCAACACCTTCGGCATGATCGGCATGGCGATTGCCGTGGTCACCACGGTGGCGCTGATCATCAAGCTGAAGAGCGAGTTCCTGGCGGCCGGCACGGCGCAGTCCTCGGTGGCCTCGGGCCTGGCGCTGATCCTCGGTGCGCTGGTGGTCGGTGGCGGCATCGGCGCCTACGTGGCGAAGAAGGTCGAGATGACCAAGATGCCCGAGCTGGTCGCGGCGATGCACTCGCTGATCGGTTTGGCTGCGGTCTGCATCGCGGTGGCGGCAGTGGCCGAGCCCTCGGCCTTCGGTATCGCTCCGGCCGGCTCGCGCCTGATCCCGACCGGCAATCGGATCGAGCTGTTCATCGGCTGCTTCGTCGGCGCGATCACCTTCTCCGGGTCGGTCATCGCCTTCGGCAAGCTCGCCGGGCGCTACAAGTTCCGCCTGTTCCAGGGCGCGCCGGTGGTGTTCGCCGGCCAGCACTGGCTGAACCTGGCGCTGGCCGTGGCGATGTTCGGCTTCGGTGTCGCCTTCTTCATGACGCAGGAGTGGATGCCCTTCCTGGTGATGCTGGCGATCGCCTTTGTGCTGGGCGTGACGATCATCATCCCGATCGGCGGCGCCGACATGCCGGTGGTGGTGTCGATGCTGAACTCGTACTCGGGCTGGGCGGCAGCGGGCATCGGCTTCTCGCTGACCAACCCGATGCTGATCATCGCGGGCTCGCTGGTGGGTTCGTCCGGTGCCATCCTTTCGTACATCATGTGCAAGGCGATGAACCGCTCGTTCTTCAATGTGATCCTGGGCGGCTTCGGCGCCGATGCCTCGTCGGCGGGCAAGACCGGCGGCGGCGAGCAGCGCCCGGTCAAGTCGGGCTCGCCGGATGACGCAGCCTTCCTGATGGGCAACGCCGAGACGGTCATCATCGTGCCGGGCTACGGCCTCGCCGTGGCGCGCGCCCAGCACGCGCTGAAGGAGCTGACCGACCTGCTGCACGAGAAGGGCGTGACCGTGAAGTACGCCATTCACCCGGTGGCGGGCCGCATGCCGGGCCATATGAACGTGCTGCTGGCCGAGGCCGAGGTGCCGTACGACCAGGTCTTCGAGATGGAGGACATCAACAGCGAGTTCGGCCAGGCCGACGTGGTGCTGGTGCTGGGCGCCAACGACGTGGTGAACCCCGCTGCCAAGACCGATCCGAACTCGCCGATCGCCGGGATGCCGATCCTGGAGGCGTACAAGGCCAAGACCGTCATCGTCAACAAGCGTTCGATGGCGTCCGGCTATGCCGGCCTCGACAATGAGCTGTTCTACATGGACAAGACCATGATGGTGTTCGGCGACGCCAAAAAGGTGGTCGAGGGCATGCTCAAGGCTGCCTGACAACAGTCGCGCAAGCTGCCGGTAGCATTGGCGGGGCGGCGAGTTGGCAAAGGCGAAGCCCCGCTTGCACCCCCCTGCACGCGGGGCGTGCGTGACTGCGAGTCCGCCGTCAATTTGAAGGATCCAGCCTTCCATCGCCCCCCGCCTTCAGGCCGACGCGAGCACCTCTCTGTAGGCATTCAACGTGCACGCCCCGCTTCCATTGCTGGTGACCGGGGCGATTCGTTAGATGAACTAAAGAGACTGAAATTGCATTCCGCACTGCGCCGCTGGGCGCCCACATTGTCTTCCGTGTATCTCTTGGCCTTAATCCGGCCCTCAGTCGGCTCCACGCACACGCAGAAAAAGGGCGCGTATCAAAAAAGGATATTCAGGCAGGTGGCCCACATGTTTCGATTCGAGTACGGAGCGGATAACGTTTATGCGCAGCTTGGCTTGGCGGATGCAGCAGACGCCCCCCTCAAGGCAGAAATCGTGACGGACATTGCCGGACGTATGCGCTCCGCCGGCATTCTGCTACAGGACGCCTCTGCCATTCTCGGCGTGCCTCAATACGAAATTGCACTCGCCCTCTGCGGGAAGTTCCAGAACTTTCGCGCTGATGAATTGCGGTGTTGGTTGGCTCGCCTCACTTCGGCGTCCGCAAAAACGGCCTACCGTCGCCGAGAAGCGCCTATGACCGCGTCGGCTAATGACCTGCCGAGCGACTTGAAGGAGTGAACGGGCGGGATGCGTGCGCTACACGAACCGTGGGGCGCTAATCGACCAACTCTGGCTGACACAGTCGGGGGAATTCCGGGGGCGCGCAGTCAGCGCTTCGCGAGTCGACCTAAGATGGTGGCTGGCCGCTGTGCGGCCAAGGCGTCGCGACGTCGTGACTCATTTTGGCTGCTCGGGCTTCCGCTTTCGGCCGAACTTCGGTCGTTCGCTGAGCGGTGCGCCAATGACCGAGAAGGGTCGGCAAGCGCCAACCGGCACATCATCGGAAATGGGGGATTTCTGTAAGTTCGTCAGATTTCGCGTAAACTGCGCGCTGATCTCCGTTCGCTTATTCGTCCGCTCTGTAGGCGACGGTCGAAGCTCACGTCTTGCAAGGAGGCGTCACGCATGGATGCAATGCCATTGTTGGATAGCAATGCCATCAATCTGCGCGCCAGCGCGGACGTGCGCGATCTGCGCCGTGTGCCCATCCACCCCGATCACTGGTATCCACTGGCCTGGTCACGCGAGCTCAAGCGGGGCAAAGCCCTCGGCGTGCGCTTTGCCGGCGATCCGATCGTGCTGGTGCGTACCGGGTCCGGCACCATATTCGCGCTGGAAGATCGTTGCGCACACCGGCAGGTTCCGCTGCACGCGGGCGTGGTGGAAGGCGAGTCCATCCGCTGCGGCTATCACGGCTGGACTTATGACTGCACCGGCCGTTGCGTCGATGTGCCATACCTCGGGCGTGAGCGCCTGCCCAACGGCGTGCGTGCCTATCCCTGCCGCGAGGCGCGCGGCCTGATCTTCGTCTTTCCCGGCGATGCGGCACTTGCCAGGGAGCGGCCGCTGCCCGCTCTGTCTTCGGTTGCGGACAAGGCGTACAAGACGCGCCGCTTCGGCCGTGAGGTCAAGTGCCACTACTCCTTCATGCACGAGACCCCGTTGCTGTCTCCGTAAGCCGGTTCGCCTTCGGTGGTGGATTCGATCCAGGTCGTTCCACGATTGACGTTGGCCGAGGAGGCTCCATCGTCCAACAACGCCGCCGGCCGTGAGCTGAGTCGTTCACCCACGCGCCGGCCATAGGTACGGCAGGCGTCGACGAAGACGTAGAGCTGGGCCGGTACCTGCCGCCATAGCGCGCGCACAGTGTTGGACAGGTCGAAGCTACCGGTCTGGAAGGGGCGATTACGATTGGCGCCGTAGTCATCCAGAAGCAGGATGTGCTCCGGGCCATTGCCCATCACACCGTGGCCGCAGAAGTACAGTACGCCCACATTGTTGGGGTGGCGTTGCACCTCGTCGAGCCAGCGGTCGAAGCCTGCCTGGACAAGGGGCAGCGAGGCCCGCTCGATGTCATGCATGGCGCCGGCCGCGTTGAGTTGCTCGCCTTGTTCCGAAGAGACCAGGATCTCCAACGTCGTAAGCGGCGCGTTCGGGTTGTGCAGGCCGCTGCCTGGTGCGCCATTGCCGTTGAGTATCCAGCGCGCCAAGTGCATCGCGGAGATCGGCGGCGACTGCAAGACATTGAGCCCGAGGTGCACCCCGCTGCGCGGCTCCGGCCCACCGCGCAGATGGCGGTAGTAACCGACGCCGATGATTAGCACATGCGTGCCCGGTGTCTCGTCGATGGGGCGCAGTCGAATCTGTGTCATCGTATCATTGTCCTCCTAGGCGCTGGCCCAGTCGCTTGTAGAAGCTTGGCCACTTGAAGTAGCCGGAATGCGCACCGGTGACGGGGTAGCCGGTGTTGTACTTGAAGTCATGGACCGTGTCGGGTACGGCCGCAGTAAAGACCGGCAGGACCAGGAAGCCCAGTACGTCATTGGTGTCGACGATATTCAGCCAGCGCTTGGCCCGAGTCGGCGATGCGATGGCTTCGCGAGGGGTTGCCGCACGGTCCACGCGACCGGGACTGCTCCACAGCAGCGACATCTCCTCGAACAGACCAACCTGAGAGCCGACGGTGACCCAGACGTCGATTTCCAGGTCGGAGTCCTTAGCATAGTGGGTCAGGATGTCGTAGACGATCTCACCACCGAAGCTGTGGCTGATGACCACCAGGGGTTCCTTCTTCTCGCGCGCGAGTGCCGCAGCATGCTGAAGTGTTTGAAGGACGCTCAAAGCAATCGGGCCTGGCTGCGCGCCACCCTCCCGCTCGGTCAGGTAGCGGAAGGCGTCGCCGATGAACGTCGCGAGTTTGCGGGTCAGGGGCCGGCGCGAAGGGCCGACAATGGCGTGGGACAGTTGATCCGGCCCCAGCAGCTTCAGCCGTTTGGCGCCTTCTTCCAACATGGCCCAGAAGCCGGCGCCGCCAAAGGTCTCGTCCTTGCCAGCAGGCTGCAGCGGACTGACGACATCGAGGACTTGGTCGAGTACATCGTCCTCCGTGGCCTGCGCCAGCCAGGGCACTGCCGTATCGGCTAGGCGATCCTGAGCCAGTTGATACGCCTTGGCTACAGCCAGGATGTCTGCGTCGCTCTTAGCATCCTGGATGAGGGCATCGAACAGTAGATCGATCGCCACATCCGGATGCTTGCGCGCTAGGGTGTGCAGAGTGTCTCCTGTCTGCACGGCGCCCTCGGTCACCGCAATCCCCAACGATGGCGGCAGTTCGTTCTCATCCGATCCGAATGTCTCGACCTCGCTGCCTTTGGGAATCACCGCTAGGTCGCGCCAGAAGCTGACCCCGTCGCCGCCCCAATATGGCGCGAATACCGGGTGTGCTGGATCAATACCGACGACGGGCGCGACGATTTCCGTGAGGAAAGCCGCCCGCATTTTCTCTTCCCGCAGATAGTCGGCGTCCTGGCGATTGTTGACGCCGTGAACAAACACGAATGGCATGAAATGCCCTCCTAACGCTGTTGCGATGGCACCTTGGCCGGAAACCGACAGTTGGGGCCGCGCAGAGATCTGCACCGAAGCGCGTCGCGCAGAACAATCGATCGCGATCAGTTGATCGCCTTTGTCCACAAGAACATACTTGAAGAAGGGCGATTAGGCCACCCTTCCGACGGCCGCTTGAACTCCAAATCGGTCGTGCGCCAAGATCACATGTGAACGGCCGAGAAGGGTCGGGAAGAGACGACCGGATAGAGGCGGAGATCCCTTGGGCGTGCCGCGCCGCGCTGCCCCTCCGGTGATGAAGACTCTCGCCGGGGCCCAAGGTCGGCGATGCCGCCGACCGTTCATGAGACATACCCGGCAATTATGTCTAAAGTTTGTTTGGGGTAGTGAAAACTAACGTTCGGGTGAATCTTCCTATCCGGCTAGGACAGCCTCGCGTCCTTTGAGGTCGAGATGGCAGAGAGCGGGTGCTTGATGGCGCTGTCAACTGGTAGTCGCTCACTGATCCGAGAACTGGAGAACATGATCGAACGTGGCGGTGCTCCGGCTGCCGCGTCGGCGGCCGATCGTTCCCCGAGCACCAGCCGGGAACGGCGGAGGCACCGCAGGATGCCGAAGCCCTGTTTCAGAAGCTGCTGGCCCAGCAGGTGTCGCTGACGCAGATAGAGTCCAAGGCTGATGAAGCTGGCCATCGACACGGCGCGTGGCGACCTGCCATCGGCAGCGCGCGTGCTGGGCATCACGCGGCCCCAGTTGGCCTATCGGCTGAAGAAGTGAGAACGGGCTGGCGCAACGCCAGCCCCATCCGAGAAATACGCGCCCCGGTAAGTACAGCGCAGGTGGCGAGCTCAACGAAGGCGCGCGAGCTCAGCCTCTAGCGCATCCAGGAATACCTTGACGCGAGTCGGTACATACCGCCTGGTCGGAGTAATGGCCCACACGCTAAGGTCTTCCATCGATGCGTCTCCCAGTTCGACCTGCACGAGCGACCCGTCAGCGAGCTGCCTGAAGACATCCCAGTAGGTCAGCATGGCGATTCCCAGACCCTGGATGGCCGCGCTGCGCACGGCATCAACGCTGCTGGTGTTGACCCGGACATTAACCCGCTTGCGCTCCAGTACGCCATGGATAACCAGCGGCCAGCGCGGCACGGCCTGCAGCCCGATGCACTGATGGCTGTCGAGTTCCGCCACCGTAGACGGATAGCCATGCCGTTTCAGGTAGCCCGGGGCGGCGCAGATCAGCCGCGGGTTGGGCGCGATCTCCCTTGCCACCAACTCTGAATCCGCCAGCGGCGCGACGCGCAACGCCAGGTCCAGCCCACGCCCTACGATATCCACGACGCGGTCGGAGACGTCCAGATCGATGCGCAGCTCGGGATGCCGTTCCAGCAGGCGGGGCAGCAATGGCAACACGATGCTCTGCCCGAACACGCTCGGGGCTGTCACGCGCAGTACGCCGGACGCTTTGGCCGGCGAAGGACTAAGTTCGCCCCTGGCACTTTCCTCGGCCTCGGTCATGGTGGTTGCGTAAGGCAAAAAGGCCTCGCCTTCTGCGGTCAACGACACCGAGCGCGTGGTCCGGTGGAACAAGCGCACGCCCAAGTTCTCTTCCAGCGCCGCGATCCGACGCGATACCTGCATCGGCACCACGTCGAGCTGCCGCGCGGCGGCTGACAAGCTGCCGGTGGAGGCCACCCCAAGGAAGATACGAAGGTCAGAGATCTGCACTTTTTATATCCGAATACGTTATGGTGGCTTCACCATTTGCCGCCTTGGTCTTGGCAGTACCACCGCCTAGCATGACTATGACACTGCAATTACCCCGAAATCGCAGGCGGAACTTTACCGAGGCAAGCCCAGGCATGACCGATTCCACTATTAGGATTCTATCCTCGCACGATATAAAAGGCGCAGTAGTGCGCAACCGCCTAGCCGTAGCGCCCATGACCCGCGTGACGGCCACGGAGGGAGGTCTGCCGACGCAAACCATGCGGGACTATTACCTGCGATTTGCCAAAGGAGGCTTCGGGCTGGTGGTCACCGAGGGACTGTATACGGACCAGGCCTTCTCGCAGGGCTACCGCTTTCAGGCCGGGCTGGCCGACGATGCGCAGGCACGGGCGTGGGCGCCCATCACCCGCCAAATGCACGCGCACGGCGCACTGGTGTTCGCTCAGCTGATGCACGCCGGCGCGCTCAGCCAGGGAAACCGCTTCCGCACGCACACGGTCGCCCCCTCCCCCATCCGGCCCAAAGGCCAGCAGATGACGTTCTACTACGGCGAGGGCCTCTACGCCGAGCCCGTGGAGATTACCGAAGCGGAAATCGCCGAGGCGATTCAGGGCTTCGTCGACGCAGCCCGTCGCGCCGTGCGGCTTGCCGGGTTTCATGGGGTAGAGATCCACGGCGCCAACGGCTACCTGCTCGACCAATTCCTGACCGCGCATACCAACCGGCGCACGGATCGCTGGGGCGGTGACGCTAGCGGGCGCGTGTCGCTGCTTGCTGAGATCGTCAGGGCGGTCAAAGCCGAGATCGGCGATGCCTTCCCTGTTGGCATCCGCATCTCCCAGGGCAAGGTGAACGACTTCGCCAGTAAGTGGCCGGGCCGCGAAGTGGACGCCGAAGTCATCTTCGGCGCGCTCGCTGCAGCCGGGACCGACTTCATCCACGTGACGGAATTCGAGGCCTGGCAACCGGCCTTCGAAGGCAGGAAGGACAGCCTGATGGCGCTGGCACGCCGCTACGCACCGGGCGTCTCGATCATCGCGAATGGCAGCTTGCACACTGACGGACGTGCGGCCGAGGCGTTAACATCCGGCGCGGACATCGTTGCGATCGGCCGCGGCGCGCTGGCCAATCCCGACCTGCCGAAGGTGTTCGAGTCCAGGCGTGAGCCGAGAAGCTTTGACAGCACGATTCTGGGACCTATCGCGAACATCAAGGATAGTGAGCTCGCATTTGAGCTGACGACGTAGCCGCCGAACCGCCCAGGCAAGCGGCCTCGTAGAAACCCTAGATACCTCATTCTGCGAAGAGGCCATGACCACTCGGCAATTCTGTTTCTCGCAGCATCCGCACTAACCTGACGGCGGCTGCTTGTGGACCGGAGTGCGTTTCATCCGAAACACCTTCGCCATTCCACAAATGAAGTCCCTGACTATATTGGAGACAATGCATTATGAGACGGAGTGTGGTGAGAAACCTGGGGTCCTTGATGGCTTGCCTGGCCATTTCCGGCGTGGCCGGTGCCCAGGATTACCCTTCGAAGGCTGTCACGATCATCGTTCCCCACGCCCCTGGCGGGGCGAATGATGCGGTTGCCCGCCCTATCGCTCAGAAGCTGGGCGCAGCCTTGGGCCAGTCCTTTGTCGTGGATAACAGACCAGGGGCAGGCGGCAATATCGGCACCGGCATCGCCGCTAAGGCGCCTCATGACGGATATACGCTGTTGCTCACAGTCGGAAGCAGCCACACAATCAATCCGTCCGTATACAAGACGGTTCCCTTCGATCCAATCAAGGACTTTGAGCCGATTGCGTTGGTCGCTACGGCGCCCTATGTCCTGGTTGTCAATCCATCGCTGCCGGTCAAATCCGTCACAGACCTCATTCAGTTTGCAAAAGAGAAGCAGGGGCAATTGACGTTTGCTTCCGCCGGCAATGGTTCGCTCGATCATTTGCTTGGGGAGATGTTCAAGCGCGCTGCGGGCGTCGAGATGCTGCATATCCCTTATAAGGGTGCGGCGGCGGCGAATACCGACCTTGTTGCCGGTCGCGTCTCTGTTGCCTTTGGCAGCCTTCCTGGTGTGATGCCCTTCGTCAAGGCCGGAAAATTGCGGCTAATTGCCGTGGCTACCGAAAAGCGTTCCCCACTTGTTCCCGAAGCACCAACCATTGCGGAAACCCTGCGCGGGTTCAGCGCCGAGTCCTGGTACGGACTGCTTGCCCCCGCGGGAACACCGAAAGAAGTGATCGCGCGGCTGCGAACCCAGACGGCGAAAGTCCTACAGGACAGGGGACTGAAGGAAACGCTGGCGAATCAAGGTGCCGAAGTGGCATCGGCGTCGACGCCTCCATTCGCGGATCTCATCAAGAGCGACCTGAAGAAATGGGCGGTGATCGTCAAGGATTCTGGTGCAAGAATCGATTGACCACCGCGCTGTCAATGACCGGACTTTCAGCGAGATGACGATGATGATCAGCGTGACAGAGAACTATCAGGGCGTGTGGGGAAACAGGGTCGGCTTCGGCAACAGGCCGGCGGTGATCGTCATCGACTTTGTCAAGGCCTACACCATTGAAGGATCGCCCTTGTATGCCGACGGGGTGATGCCGGCAGTGCGGAACAGTATCGATGTGTTGCGTGCCGCCAGAACAGCGGGGGTTCCGATAATGCATACGACCATTCGCCATCACCCCAGTGGCTTTATCGACGGGGGTGCATGGTTAAGAAAATCGCCGGTCGTGCAATGCCTGGCCCAGCCGCCCTACGATGAGTTCTGCCCGGGCGTGGAGCCGTTGGCAAGCGAAATCGTCATCCAGAAACAGTATGCAAGCGCGTTCTTCGGGACAAGCCTGGCAAGCACCCTGACGGCGGCCGGCATCGACACCATCATCCTGTTGGGCTGTTCGACAAGCGGCTGCATACGGGCTACCGCGGTCGACGGCGTGCAGCACGGATTCAACGTGATTGTCCCGCGCGAATGTGTTGGCGACCGCCATCCGGATCCGCATGAAGCCAACCTGTTCGATATCGACAGCAAATACGGCGACGTGGTGCTGAAAGACGACGTCCTGCGCTACTTGCGGGATGCCCATCCGGATCGCGGCGCCGTAGCAAGCTCGTAAGCGCACCTCTTGCCATATCCTCAGATGGATCGCTTTGTTATCAACCCCGCGCGGATAGATTTCGTCACGCTGCGACTATTTTGCCTGGTGGCTCAGTCAAAAAGCATAACGAAGGGTGCCGCACAATGTAACCTGGCGGTCTCCGCGGCGAGCCGGCGTCTGGCCGATCTGGAAGTAACAACCGGCTCGGTGCTGTTGGAGCGCTCCGCCCAGGGCGTGCAACTGACACCGGCAGGCCACATGGCGATGCAGCACGCGATGCGGCTGTGCCATGGCTTTGAGCTGTTCGGCGCCGAGCTGTCGGACTTTTCCCATGGCTACCGGGGCCATGTCCGGCTGTGGGCCAACATGTCCGCCCTGACGGAATGCCTTCCCGAAGCGCTCTCCACCTTCATGGAACGGCGCCCTGATATCAAGGTCGAGCTCGAAGAGCAGCTCAGCGGCGATACGGTTCGGGCGCTCGTGGACGGCTATGCCGACATCGGCATCCTGGCCGAAGGAACACCGGCCCATGGGCTGGAAGCGGCGCCTTTCCATGTCGACGAGTTGGTCGTCATCTGCCCCGCAAACCATGAACTGGCGTGCCACGAAGCAGTCCCGTTCTCGGCGTGCCTTGCCTATCCCTTCGTGGGCCTGAACCGCGGCAGCTCCTTGCTTGAGCTGATCACCCGGACCGCCCTGGACCATGGAACGACACTGCAATTGCGTGTACAGGTCCGCAGCTTTGGCGCAATGTGCCGCATGGTGGGCGCCAGGCTTGGTGTAGGCGTCATCCCTCGCGCCGCATGCGAGCCGCTGCTGACCGCGTATGGCATCAAGGCCATCAGGCTCACGGATGCCTGGGCTCGCCGCAAGCTGGTCATCGCGCACAATCCCGACCACCCCTTCTCGGCCGCCGCCGAACTGCTCTGGAATCATCTGCGCGGCCCGCTGTAAGCGTTGCGTCCTGACTGACTGGTGACGCCCCCTCTCCTTTGAGCAACGGACCTAGCCGAAAGCCGGTTCGATGCACGCATGTACGCGAGTAGCCGGCACCGTCAGACATAGGCGGCTAGGTATAAACCCCAGCGTCCTCATTTCGCGAAGACATCGTCTCCAGACAGCAATTTTCGGGGCTCCTGATCGCAAATATCCTGACGTTATCGAAACCTTAGCGACTTGAGATCATGAGAATCGGCTTCGTTGGGCTTGGCCAGATGGGCAAGCCAATGGCGATGAACCTGCTGAAGCGCAGCGGCGCTTCTGTCACGGTCTACTCCGTTGAACAATCCTCTTACCCCGACTTCAGGAAGGCTGGCGCATCCGCCGCGTCAAGCCCGGCGGAGCTGGCCGACGCACAGATCGTGCTCCTGTGCCTGCCGAACGGCGACGTCGTGCGGGACGTGCTGTTCGGTGAGGCCGGCCTGGCCGCTGTGTTGCAGCGGGACGCCATCGTTGTCGACACCAGCACGATCGAACATTCAGCAACGCTCGCCATCGCGAGTGACCTGGCCGCCCGGGGCATTAGCTTCATCGACGCGCCGGTGTCAGGCATGGAGGCGCGTGCCATCGACGGCACGCTGACGGTCATGTGCGGCGGCGAGCGATCGACATTCGAGCGCGTCGAACCGTATCTGCGCTGCTTCGGCAACAACATCCTCTTCATGGGCAAGACCGGCAGCGGACAGCTGACCAAGCTCATCAATCAACTGCTGTTCGACATCAACTGCGCCGCCATCGCCGAGATTCTTCCGATGGCGCTCAAGATGGGACTCGATGCCAGCAAGGTTGCATCGGTGGTGAACAGTGGTACCGGTCGCAGCTATGCCTCGGAGTTCTTCATTCCGCGCGTATTGCAGGGAGACTTCTCCAACGGCTACCCGCTGCGCAATGCCTACAAGGATCTGGTGAGTGCAGCCGAACTCGGCGCACGCCAATGCATCCCCATGCCGGTGCTGGCCGCTGCGACCGCGTCTTATCAGTTCGCGTTGCTGGAAGGCCATGGCGCGCTGGACAAGGGCGCCATGATCCTGCCGTTCGAGGACTGCTTGCAGGTCAGGTTTCGCGCCAAGGCCGATTAAGTACGTTATTCATACGGAGCAAGAGATGACGAAAGAGGACGTGGGGCTAAACCGGGGCCTTACCAATTACGGGGACCGGGAGTTCGCCCGGTACCTGCGGCGATCGATGGCGCGGTCAATGGGCGTTTCGACGGACCTGTTGGACAAGCCCGTCATCGGCATTGCCACATCGCCGAGCCAGTTCAACAACTGTCATCGCTACATGCCGGAACTCGCAGAGGCAGTCGCCCGCGGCGTCCTGGCCGCCGGCGGCCTGCCCAGAGAGTTCCCGACCATCTCCCTCGGTGAAGTGTTCCTGAATCCGACCAGCATGGTGTTCAGGAACCTGATGTCGATGGACGTGGAAGAGATGATCCGGGCGCAGCCCATGGACGCAGTGGTGCTGATCGGCGGCTGCGACAAGACTGTCCCGGCTCAACTGATGGGAGCGGCATCGGCCGGGCGTCCGGCCGTGCAGCTTGTCACGGGCCCGATGATGACCGGCCGCCACAAGGGTGAACGGCTCGGTGCCTGCACCGACTGCCGCCGCTACTGGGGAAAGTTCCGCGCGGGCGAAATCGACGCCACGGAGATTCAGCAAGTCGAGGGACGGCTTGCCACTACGGCAGGCACTTGCGCAGTCATGGGTACGGCCAGCACGATGGCGTGTATTGCCGAAGCGCTTGGCATGTCGATACCTGGCACGGCGACGATTCCCGCAGTCGACTCCCAGCGCCTGGTCGCCGCGGAGGAAGCGGGCAAGCGCGCCGTCTGGCTCGCCCGGAACCCCATCACGCCCGATCGCATCATTACCCAGGCCTCGGTCGAGAACGCATTCCGCGTGCTGATGGCCTTGAGCGGCTCGACCAATGCCATCGTTCACCTGACCGCCATCGCCGGCCGCCTGGGCATCCGCATTTCGCCGGAACGGCTGAACCAGATCTCGGATGAAACCCCAGTACTGGTTGACCTAAAGCCGGTCGGTGAAGGCTATATGGAGGACTTCCATGCTGCCGGCGGAGTCGGCGCGGTGCTGCGGGAACTGCGTCCGCTGCTGAATCTGGATTGCCTGACGATCGATGGCACGACCCTCCGGGAGCGGCTGGATGCCCCGGCCGGTTGGGTCGACCGCAAGGTCATCCGCGCGTTCGACAACCCCGTCAGTCCGGTGGGTGGCCTGATTGCGCTGAGCGGCAACCTGGCGCCCGGCGGTGCCATCTTCAAGCGGGCCGCGGCTACCCCTTCCCTCTTCGAGCACGAGGGCCGGGCGGTGGTATTCGAAGGCTTGCAGGACCTTGCGCAAAGAATCGACGACCCGGATCTCGATGTGAATCCCGACGACATCCTGGTCTTGAAGAACGCCGGTCCGTTGGGCGCTGGCATGCCGGAGGCCGGTTACCTTCCGATCCCGTCAAAACTGGCGCGCGCGGGTGCCAAAGACATGGTGAGAATCTCCGACGCGCGCATGAGTGGCACGGCCTACGGCACCGTTGTCCTCCACATAGCCCCCGAAGCCGCCGCCGGCGGACCGCTGGCTGCCGTGCGCAACGGCGACCGCATCCGCCTGTCCGTAAGCGCGAAGCGCATCGAACTCCTGATCGATGAAGCAGAGATCCAACGGCGGCTCTCGGGATGGACACGCCCTGCCGAGCCGGCCCGCGGGTACCAGCGACTCTATCACCGCACGGTGACACAGGCGCCCGAGGGCTGCGACCTCGATTTCCTGATTCGCGACCCCGACCAACGAACGCTCTGACAACCCTTCTCCAGCCACCATCATGAACCTGTTCTCGAAACTTACCCAGCTCGGCCAAGAAGGTCGCCCCCTGCGCATCGGTCTGATCGGCGCAGGCAAATTCGGTTCGATGTACCTTGCCCAGGTCCCGCGTACGCCGGGTGTGCACCTGGCCGGCATCGCGGATCTGTCGCCCACGAATGCGAAGGCAAACCTCGAACGCGTGGGTTGGCCAGCATCGCGCTTCGAAGCCGCATCGCTGGACGAGGCGATGAAGCATGGCACTACGCATGTCACTGACGACTGGCGCGCCGTGGTGGCGCATCCCGAAGTCGAGATCATTGTCGAATGCACCGGCAATCCTATCGCCGCGGTCGAGCATTGCCTGGCCGCATTCGCAGCCGGCAAACACATTGTCAACGTCACGGTGGAAGCCGATGCATTCTGCGGGCCGCTGCTGGCAAAGAAGGCCGAACAAGCTGGTGTCATCTATTCGCTCGCATACGGCGATCAGCCGGCGCTTGCGTGCGAACTGGTCGACTGGGCTCGGGCCAGCGGCTTCCCGGTGGTCGCCGCCGGCCGCGGCCACAAGTGGTTGCCGAAGTACCGCGAATCGACGCCAGATACGGTGTGGGATCACTGGGGCGTGAGCGCCGAGCAGGCACGTATCGGCGGCATGAACCCCAAGATGTTCAACGCCTTCCTGGACGGGTCGAAGCCGGCCATTGAAAGCGTGGCCATTGCGAACGCGACCGGCTTGGAGGCGCCCGACGACGGCCTGACCTTCCCACCCGGCTCGGTTGAGGACATCCCGAGCCTGATGCGTCTCAAGGAAGATGGCGGACACCTGGCGAAGAAGGGTGTCGTCGAGGTGATCTCTTCGCTGAAGACGGATGGCACGCCGGTGGGGTATGACATCCGCAAAGGGGTCTGGGTCTGCGTCGAAGCGCCAAACGAATACATCAAGCGCTGCTTCAAGGAGTACCAGGTCGTCACGGATCCTGGCGGCAACAACATGGCGCTCTATAGGAAGTGGCACCTGATCGGCCTGGAGCTTGGTATCTCGGTCGCGTCGATCGGCTTGCGCAGCGAAGCCACGGGCGTGCCCCGGTATTTCAATGCCGATGTGATCGCTACCGCCAAGCGCGACCTCAAGCCCGGAGAGACGCTGGACGGCGAAGGCGGCTATACCGTCTTTGGCAAGCTCTTCCCGGCGAAAAAATCGCTGCAGCTCGGCAGCCTGCCATTGGGCCTTGCGCATAACCTGCGCATCGTCCGACCCGTCGCGAAGGACCAGTCGCTGACCTGGCTCGATGTTGAAATCGACCCCACCCTGCCAGCCTACCGCGTTCGCCGTGAAATGGAACAGATGTTCTCGCGAAACGCCTGAGCGTGAAGCCGCCGCTGGCGGTCGTGCCAGCGGCGGCTGCCGCGCGGAGCCTGAATCCAGAATGAGCGTTAAACATGAACTCCCCTACACCAGTTGTCGTTCCTGATTCACCCCGAACGCTGTTGCAGAAGCTTTGGGATCGGCACATCGTTGAGCTGGGTCCGGACGGCGTTGCCTTGTTGTATGTTGACCGGCACCTCGTGTACGAGGTCACCAGCCCGCAAGCCTTCGAGGGGCTGCGGCTTGCCGGCAGAAGCCCATGGCGAAGCGAAACCGTCCTCGCCACCGCCGACCACAACGTCCCTACTCAGGCCCGCGAGCGCGGCATTCCGGACCCGTTGGCCAGCCGGCAGGTTGCCCAGCTGAGCGCGAACTGCGAGGAATTCGGGATCCTCGAATTCAAGCTCTCGGACCGCCGGCAGGGCATCATCCATGTCGTCGGCCCCGAGCAAGGTGCGACGCTGCCGGGAATGACCGTGGTCGCCGGCGATTCGCACACCAGCACCCACGGTGCCTTTGCTGCGCTGGCATTCGGCGTCGGGACCTCGGAGGTCGAGCACGTACTGGCAACGCAATGCCTGTCCATGGCGCCGATGCGAGCCATGCGCGTCAGCGTCGACGGCCAGTTGCAGCCAGGCGTTACCGCCAAGGACCTGATCCTGGCGATCATCGGTCGCCTCGGTACCGGTGGCGCTACCGGCTACGCGATCGAGTTCGCCGGAAGCGCCATCGCAGCGCTATCGATGGAAGGCCGGATGACCCTGTGCAATATGGCCATCGAGGCCGGGGCACGGGTTGGACTGGTCGCTGTCGATGACAAGACCATCGACTATCTCCACGGCCGCCCGTTCAGCCCGAGCGGCACCTTGTGGGCTCGAGCCGTCGCCTATTGGCGCACCCTTCATAGCGATCAGGGCGCAGTCTTCGATCGGGAGATCTCCGTCGATGCGTCCGCGGTGCGGCCCATGGTGACCTGGGGCACCTCGCCGGAAATGGTGGTCTCGATCGACGGCCTGGTGCCGGACCCCGCCAATGAAGCAGATCCAGTCCGACGCGGCGATATGGAGCGCGCGCTTGCGTACATGGCGCTCGAGCCAGGTACTCCGATGACCGATATCCGGCCGGACAAGGTCTTTATCGGCTCCTGCACCAACGCACGGATCGAGGACCTGCGTGTCGCTGCCGCCATTGTGCGCGGACGCCGCGTCGCCCCGACGATCCGCCAGGCGCTGGTTGTCCCGGGCTCCGGGCTCGTCAAGGCGCAAGCGGAGGCAGAGGGTCTGCATCACCTCTTCCTGCACGCGGGCTTCGAGTGGCGGGAGCCAGGTTGCTCGATGTGTCTGGGCATGAATGAAGACCGTCTCCTGCCAGGTGAACGCTGCGCCTCGACATCCAATCGGAATTTCGAAGGACGGCAAGGCGCCGGCGGCCGCAGCCACCTGATGAGCCCGGCCATGGCGGCCGCCGCCGCGATCGCAGGCCATTTTGTCGAGATCACCCCGGAGGGCGCAGCATGAAAGCGTTCACAAGAATGGTTTCGCGTGCGGTGCCGATCGATCGTGCCAACGTAGACACCGACGCGATCCTGGCCAAGCAGTTCATGAAATCCATCTCACGTACCGGGTTCGGCGCCAACCTGTTCGATCAGTGGCGCTATCTCGACAAGGGCGAACCGGGCATGGACCATGAAACGCGTCCGAAGAATCCGGATTTCCCGCTCAACATGCCCCGGTACGCGGGCGCCCGCATTCTCCTGGCGCGAGACAACTTCGGCTGCGGATCAAGCCGAGAGCATGCGGTATGGGCGCTCGCCGACTATGGCATCCGCGCCCTGATTGCACCGAGCTTTGCCGACATTTTCTACGGCAACTGCTTCAAGAACGGCCTCTTGCCGATCCAGCTTGACCATGCCCTGGTCGACAGCCTGTTTGCGCAGGCCCGGGACGAAGGCGGATTGACGCTCGTTATCGATCTTGAGAGGCAGACCATCGAAGGTTCCGGCGAAGGGGTCATCGAGTTCGCCATCCCGGCAGAGCGCAAGCGCAAGCTGCTGGCTGGCCTGGACGACATCGCGCTGACGCTGGAGAAGGCCGGCCGCATCCGTGAATACGAGACCTGGCGGAGGTTGGAGGAGCCGTGGCTCTTCTGAAGTCGCCGGTCAACGTTGCTACCTAACTATTAGAGATTCCGTTTCGGGGAGACACTATGTCCACCACTGCCACATCCCAACCTCAGCCTATCGCTGAGGATCACCACAGCCTGTCGGCCAGGGAGGAACGCCAGGTCGTCCTGGCCTCTACGCTCGGCACCTTGTTCGAGTGGTACGACTTCTACATCTATGGGTCGCTTGCGGTCTTCATGAGCTCAGTCCTGTTCCCGCCGAATAACCCGACTGCAGCGCTGCTGGCCTCATTGGGCGCGCTGGCCGCCGGTTTTGTCATTCGCCCGCTCGGGGCCATCTTCTTTGGATACCTTGGCGATTTGCTGGGCCGGAAAGTCACCTTCCTGATGACGGTGGTGATGATGGGCGGCGGCACTGTACTGATGGGCTGCATCCCGTCATACGAAAGCATCGGCCACCTTTCATGGATCCTGCTGATCCTGCTGCGGCTGGTGCAGGGCCTGGCCGTGGGCGGCGAGTATGGCGGTGCGGTGATCTATGTGTCGGAGCATTGCGTGCCGAAGCGTCGCGGGCTGTTGACCTCGTGGATACAGACGACCGGCTCCGCCGGCCTGATGCTCTGCCTGTTCGTGATCCTGGCGACTCAAGCCTCGATGAGCACGGAAGCGTTCAGGTCGTGGGGATGGCGCGTGCCCTTCATCCTCTCGCTGGTGCTGTTGGTGGTCTCCATCTATATCCGGTCGAAGCTCCATGAGTCGCCGGTATTCGCGCGCATGAAGGCTGACCGCCGCCTTTCCAAGAATCCGATTCGCGACACCTTCATGGATTGGGGCAGCGTGAGGACCATGCTGATCGCCCTGTTCGGTGTCACTGCCGGCATGGGGGCCACCTATTTCACCGGCCAGTTCTACGTCATGATCTTCCTGCAGCAGGTCGTGCAGATCGAGCAGACGCTGGTGTACAAGATGGTCATCGCCGGCTTCCTGATCGGCGCCCCGGCGTATGTCTTCTTTGGCTGGATCTCGGATCGCATCGGGCGCAAGTGGGTGATGATTGCCGGACTGCTGCTCGCCGCGCTGTGCTACCGCTTCCTGTTCGGCGCGCTGCTGGAAGCTGGCAACCCTGAACTGGTCGCGGCAATGAAGCATAGTCCCGTGACGATCCATGCTTCCGTCGATGGCGATGTCTGCAATGCCCGCATGTCGGCGGCACTGGTCGGCAGCCACCCCGACAACAAGAAGGCCTGTGTACTGGCGAAGAAGCTCCTGGTCTCGCGCGGCATCAGTTTCAGCTATGCGGCGCCTGTCCCGGGCACCGATGTCGCCATGACCGTTGGCGGCACCACTATCCGCGGCTTTGACGCTGCAGCGTATGACAGCACGCTGGCCAAGGCGGGTTATCCCAGGAAGGCCGATCCGATGCAGGTGGACGTCACGCGCATTGTCCTGATCCTGATCTTCATGACCGCCATGGTCGCCATGGTCTACGGCCCCGTCGCGTCATATCTCGTTGAGCTCTTTCCGCCCCACATTCGCTACACGTCATTGTCGTTCCCCTACCATATCGGCGCGGGTGTCGTTGGCGGCAGCCTTCCGTTCCTGGCGACCTTCCTGTCAATCTCGGGGGGCAATGTGCTGACCGGGTTGTGGTATCCCGTTGTCGTGACATCGGTCACCGCAGTGGTCGGCGCGCTGCTGCTTCCCAATACCAACAAGGCGGGCGCCAACAAGGCTTCGTGACACTTCCGATTATCTTTACTACTGCCAAGAGGAACCAGATGCTCAACTTGCCCAAATTCACTGCCGCGGCCGTGCAGGCGGCTCCGGTGTTCTTCGATACCGATGCGACGGTCAGCAAGGCCTGTGCGTTGATCGAGGAAGCCGCACGGAACGGTGCGACCCTGGTCGCGTTCCCGGAGGTCTTTGTCTCGGCATATCCTTACTGGAGTTGGGTCATGAACCCGGTTGAAGCGAGCCCGTGGTTCGAGCGGCTGTGCCGCTCGGCGATCGAGGTGCCCGGACCGGAAATCAAGAAGCTCCAGGACTGCGCCCGCGCCAATGGCGTCACGGTCGTGATCGGCGTCAATGAGCGTAGCGCGACCGGGGTGGGTACGGTGTACAACACCCTGCTCACCATCGGTCACGACGGGCGGCTGCTCGGCCGGCACCGGAAGCTGGTTCCCACGTGGGTGGAGAAGCTCTCCTGGGCAAACGGTGATGGCTCGTCGCTGCGGGTGCATCAAACCCCGGTCGGCCCGCTGGGGGTGCTCGCGTGTGGCGAAAATACCAATACTCTCGCCCGCTTCAGCCTGCTGGCCCAGGGAGAACTGGTGCATGTTGCGAGCTACATTGCCAACCCTGTGTCCCCCGCAGACTACGACATGGCCGAAGCGATCCGCCTGCGCGCCACCGCCCATTCCTTCGAAGGCAAGGTCTTTACTGTTGTCTCCTGCTCAGCGGTGTCAAAGGAAATTGTCGACGCCATCGCCGAGAGTCATCCGCAGTCACGCGAGCTGTTTGCGCGCTGCAACAGCGCGTTCTCAGGCGTGATTGGCCCTGACGGCCGCGTGATTGGCGAGCCGCTGATCGATGACGAGGGTATCGTCTATGCGGAAATCGACCTGAACCGCTGCATCCAGCCGCGCCAGATGCACGACATCACCGGTCATTACAACCGTTTTGACGTATTCGACCTGCAGGTCAATCGCCATCCGTTGTCCGCGGCCCGCTTCCTCGACCCAGAAGCGGCTCCGGACGAGTCGGCGGCTGAGCTACGCCAGGACAGTGAAGCTGAGGCGTGAATTCCTTCGGCCCGTCTGCCAGGCCAGGACAAGGGGCGCTTGGCGCCCCTTCAGGTGCTTGCAAAGTAAGAACCGTGAGTGTTTTCGCCCCCCTCTCATCTGCAAGAAGGGCAGCGAACAAAAGCCGCGCATTCACACGGGGAGAGTTTGGATTGTTGCGGTCGTAGAAGCTCTCGCATGAGTAGTGCACAACCACAGTGTGCTCCAGCGTTTCGCACAATTCCTCGAGCTGCTTGCAAGCCCGTTTTCATTTACGGTGAAAATCTCGCTGTTTTCCCATCGCGATTCCAGCCAATCGTCACTGCCCAACTATTACAACCGGTCCAAACCAAGTCCAGCATTGGCGCGACACGACACCACAGCGGCATCAGGTCCCAGTGGGCGACAAGACGGTCAGTTCCAGTTCGGGCTCCGCCGCGCTAGCACTGTCAACGCGTACAGGCGGCTCGCTTCCGTCCTCACCCGTTTCGCCTTCAAGCGCCAGTCGAGCTTCATATGCAAGCTGCTGGCGGAACCATTTGTCCCGCATAACAGGGTCGGCCTCCAACTGACGCTCAATTGCTTGGGTTTCCCGGAACTCAGCCGCGACGGCAGACATCGTCCAGGATACGTTGAGCCCAAGTTCTTCCACAGTTTGGCGCAGGTCCGCGATTCCCACGCGGAAGAACTCCTTGCGGGGGTTAATCTTGTTGACTTGCACTTCAACGAACTTGCGATGCAGGAGCGTTTCCAGCGCCGGCGCGTTGTCGGACCAAATCATCGCGTGCACATCGAAGGGGAACGGCACGCTGGCATCGCCAAGCTCACGCACGCGGTCGTGCGGGTCGAGGCGGCGCGTCAAGCCTACCTTATAGACATGCTCGCCGAACGAGCCAATGTTGGAAATGACGTACACATGGCCGGCCTTCGTTTGCTGCGCCATCGACAGGGCGCGCTGGTTCTTTTCCTCAGCCTGTTTCAGTTTCTCTTCCAGCTCTGCCAGCTGCTGCTCGAACTGGGCTTTCTGTTCTTCCGAAGCGCGCGCGATTTGCTGTTGAGCCTTCTCCATGGCCTTACGCAGCAGCGCCTCCTCCTTCTCGGCGTCTCGCATCGCCCGCTCGTACTCGCGCCGGGCACGCTCCTCTTCACGCATCTGCTCGCGAATGCGGCGCTGCTCTTCCTTCTCGTTTTCGCGTAGCTCGATTGTGCGAGAGGCCCAGACCAGCTCGTCGATACGCGCGTCAACGTACTCCTTCAGGATTCGTGCGTTCCTGAACGCCGTACCGTTGTGATTCACCAGCGCAGCCGCGTCTTTGATTTCTTGCTGCAGGGTGCCGACGTTATCGACCTTCACACGAGACAGAATCGAGTCAACCTTCCCATTAAACGCGTCTACGACAAAACGGATTGCGGTGACTCGTCGATTGTTCTCCACATATTCACAGGTCGCGGCACGACCTTGCGCAACCATGACCTTGGAGTATTCCCGCACTACCTTGAGTTGCTTGCCAGCCTCGGCGAACGAGTACGCCTCAGCCAGCTCATCGAGCAAGCTGTGGGCAGGAATCATGTATCTGTCACCGTAGCCTTCGATGACATTCCGCATGGCGATGCTGATTCCTTCGAGCTTGTCAGCGTCTTCCAAGGCTCGCATTGCGTCGCCAGCAATCTCCTTGGCTCGTTGCTGGGCGTCTTCGATAGCCTTGGCAGCCTGGGTGCTGGCTCGACTCAGCATTTGTTCTGACGCGGCGCGCTTAGACTTCGCGTCCGCCGTGGCATCCGCAGCAAGCCTTAAACCTTCGGCCTTTGCTCGTTCCACTATGTCAGACGCCTCCTTCTCCGCCTTGCTCACAGTGTCGGAGGATTCTGCAATCAGGCGCTGGGCTTCCAAGGAAACGTCTCGAACATGCTTGAACTGGGCGAGAGAGTCGCGGTCCTGCTCGGCAGCCACGGCTCGCTCTGTGAGGACGCGAATTGACGCAGCGTTTGTGGCGTCTAGCTGCTCCTTAGCTTCACGCAAAACGTTGAAGCGAATCTCCAGGTCGTGGTGAGCCTTCTTCGCGCTCGCCAGCTCTCGACCCACCTTCCTGGCTCGCCAGACCAGGAACACGATGCCCACCACCAGAAGAAGCACCAACAGTTCCATCATTACCCCTCGAATATCGCGCTGGTCGGTGCCACGCCTGAGCGCTGCCAGCGTCTACCACTTATTGAAAACACTAACTCTCCTCAATAATCCTTGTTTCCAACTTCGCAAAGCCCTCTTCAGTGGGGTTTTTGGGGGGGCGTGTACCGTTTGCGTATCGCATTGAGGAACGCATAGCTCAATCGGGTGAAGCTTGTGATTGACCACCCGCGACTGGCCCGCGAGTGCCATCAAAGATGGTGTCATGGACGTAGTGACCTGACGTCAGATTCCGCAGGTCGCGCCGATATAATGGCGGCTTGCCCACAATTGGTCAGATTCGATGGAGCAGCTTCTCGAAACAACGCGTCTTCTCGCCGCCGTCAAGCGAGTTGCGGCTCTGAAGCCTAAGGACCGTATACAGGACCCTTGGTGCCAAGCCCTGATGCGGCAGCCAGGCGCCCGTCGCCACCTCGCAAAACAGGACGTGCTGCCCGCCCATATCGCACAAGTTAGCTATGTGGCAATGGTCGTCGGCTCTATTCTCAAACTTGAGGAATCTATGCCCCTCCCGTTGCCAGTGTCGGGGCATAAGGCTGGCAGGATTAGGGCAGCCGCAAAGAAGCTGGATGACGAGGTGGAAGGCGTTACGGCATTGAGCAGCACTATCGCTCAGCCTGCGTTTCGGTCAGCCCTAGACCAATTGCGCGAATTCTCCCCACCGCAGAACGTTCCTGTTCGCACCCGCAAAGGGAACCCCGAGCGGCGACAGTTCATCTGGGCCGTTGCAGAAAACTTCTTCCGGCATTTCAAAAGCTTCCACATCGAGGCAATCACGGAAATCGTCGCCTTGCGTTGGCCCGAGACCGACATACGCAACGTCCGTCACGAACTGACGACGGAGCGCCAGGGCCAGATTGCTGAATCGGCAAAGAGGCAAACCAAGGTCAGCGGGGAGGCAGCCATCGTCGCGGCCGCCGCCCTGACTCGAGCACAGCGCAAGGAAGGCACAGCGGTTGAGGACCTGCGAACCGATGCTCAGCGAATCGGCGAGGCACTCGCCACGTTGGAAGGAATGGAGGACAGCGAGTTGGCCGCCAGTCTGGCTCAGGGCCTTCAGTCTGTCCTGGCGGACTTCAACTACCAATTTCCGGAGGGCTAAGTCAAGGACACCAAAACGGGAAATTTCGCGATTTGGTGTCCGAACACAGAGGCTGCGTTTTTCGAAAAGTGCCGACTTATACTCTTGGCGGCAATTATTTGATGATTGAGGCGTCACAACTCCTCTGCTTTAGAGCGGTAGCCTCATGAACCTCGAACTGTTTCCTTCGTACGACCAGCCCAGCAGCTCCTCTCCTCAGACCTCGCCAGAGCCGTCTTTTCGAGACCGCCGCCTGGCCGAAATCTCCAAGCTGCTTCACGGCAATCATCACACGACGCAAACCCAGCGCCTGGCAACCGCGCTCAAGGAACTCCAGTCGGTATCGACTTACGAGTGCCGCAAGTTTCTGGACATCTACTGTCCGCCTGCGCGCAAGTTCGACTTGGTGCAGCAGGGCCTCCATATTGAAACGCACTGGCAAACCGTTCGCGTGGAAAGCGGCCAGGAGCATCGCGTCGGCGTCTACGTCCTCGTTTAGGCCGGCAGGGCCAGGCTTGGCGGGCGACGCCTCATCGGCTCTACGCGTGGCTCCATTCGGTGCCTCACCTTGCCCCTTGCATAGCCTACAAGGAGGGCTAGATCAAAGGTGTGTCCAGGGAAAAATCTGTGCGGGTTTCCGCAAAATCGCGGTGCAACAAAATCACGGACGGAAAAACCGAATAGTTTCGGATATGCCTCGTCGGAGTTGGCTTTGCGGGCGATGACAGGCGCGTTATCCGAAACTAATCGACGTTGCCAGCCGCGAGTACCTCATTAGGACCGGCGTTGCCAACAAACAGAAAAGCCTTGGGACGCGCTTCGAAAAGACCGAGGAGGCCGCAGATCTTGACCCCCACCCGCTTCAATTGACCGACGATGAAGACGACCTCTGGGCAGTCCAGGCGCGACGCGCAAATGTCCTGCTGGGATCGCCTCCCTTCTCGGCGCCCATCGTTTCCGTGATCGGAAGGATGGCTCGGATGACAACTATCAGTCCAACCGCCTTTGTCGACTTCAAGCGTTGGAGGGCATCGACCGCCGATTGTGATCCGCTCAAGGTTTCCCGCGAGACTACAGGCATCGAAGAACTCGCCAATCACTTCCCGCTCGGAGTTTGGCGAAGCGGCCCGTCTGCTCGATGGGCCCTCGCCACAAAATCGGAAACTCAGGACTCCAGACACCGCGCACGCGGCAGCACGTCGTCAGAATTCGCAGCGTCATCGGCAATATGCCGATTTTGCAGGCGGCTATGCATCGCCTCACACCGCATCATCATCGTACCTTCGGGTTCCTGTTTAGTGTCGACAAAGCCATCATCCGCGGTGACCTGCAGATAGACTTGCCGCGAGACAACGGCGATGATCACAATGATGGTGCCGACGCCGAACGCTCGAACGGCAATGGAGAGGTACTGCGCCATGGCGAAATTACTGTATAAGCATGAGGTGATTGGCAGCGAGCCTACACGAGGCCGCCTCGCAACGGTGTAACGCCTTTGCAGGATTGACACACTACGTTTTGCCGCGGCGGCGAGGTCGTGCGTTACGTGACACCGCATGGCGGTGCTGACAAGAATGTTCCGGAAATCGATCGAAGCCTTACCGAGCGGCCACTACTGGGCCGTGCCCCACGCGCCCTTCCCGCTGGACGGTGGCAACGGCCATGATGAGGTGTTTCCCGGCGCCCATGGCATCAGCGACGGCAAGTGGGTCACCTTCTACAAGGACGGCAAAGAAGTCTGGGCGTGCAATGCACTGTATGCAGCCGCCCATTTCGACTTTGTCCCCATTCCCGCCAACCGCTCGACGACAGCTGACTGAGGGGCGGCCGGCCCACACCAGCCCTGGGTCACCTGCCCCTGTCCACAACCAAGCCCCAATACCTCTTTTTTCTCTGATCGGTCGTTATGTCAAATGGAGTCGGGCGCCCCGTTCGCAAAGTGCCTCGCACTGCCGAATGCAAGGATTTCAGCGGAACAGCCAGATCTCCATTATAAATACGATTTTACCCCTCGCTTTGCTCCGTTTTTTTTACGCCCTTTCCCCTGCTTTGCATTAATCATGGACGCATCGCTCTTCGTCATCCAAATGCAGTTGTCAGGATAAAAATCTCTAGATTTATTGAGTCTGGCGAATGCCATCCCAGCCATCGGTGGCTGCCCGACTTCTGCAAGAAATTGTTGGAAATCCAGCCACCGCTTGTGAACTTTCACACCGGGTATGTACTCCTTGCTCTTGGGATTCATCACGCAGTAAGCCAGCCTGCTCCAAGCCTTGTACGCCGGCGTCTTGGTAATTGCTTCTCCCGGTTTGGAGGGGGATCGGACATCGAGGCGACCTTTTTCGATTCTTTTTTTCGCAGCCGAAAGAGAAATTCCGCGGGTTCCGGCTACATGTTCTGTAGCTGCACGCACACTCGGAAAGCAGATTCCGTCAATGGTGATCCGACGGCCATGTGCACCACCACTTCCTCCTCCCGGTGAAATGTTAAATCCATGAGGGATAAGTGTGTCAAGTTTAGCAATCCACTGCCGCTCCTTGCTCTCCAAGCCAGCCTTGGTGGTACCCCGATCGATCTCGCTAATGTGGAACTGCTCGGGGCCGTGTTTACGAATCGCAGCGTGCAGCGATCTAAAATTCTTGATTCGTGCCATCTCAGCTTGTTCAATATGGCGCCGCCACCTTTCTTCGATTGACGCAATCGTAAGTCCCACGTACTTACGCTTGGACGTAGTGTGCTCTATCAAATAGATTATTCCTTTTGCGTAGCCAGGATTTGGGATTTTAGCGAACGCTACCTCAGGCGATATCCCGGAGGAAAGCCATCGGGAGATGGTGGCACTCGATGCCGGTGGATCTAGGGCCCGAACCGCGGCCTCCATGTTGGGATAATTGATTCCGTGAACGCATAATGGATTCACAACCCGCTCAGAGCGAAGGAAGGCATCGTCAAATATCTTCTCTTCGCTCATTTGCGCTTCGCGACGTTTGAGAGCTCTCCAATAGTTCACCCCCAAGCTCTTGCACTTTTCCTTAAACGAATTCTTGTGCTGCAGCAACCTGGCGCAATCGGGACACTTCGTTCCACGAAGATGGTTACTTGGCGTCTGATAGAACGGCCCATGTTCGGAACAGATTATTTCACCCTTGACGCCTACGCCGTGATAAACAAACCTGCTGTAATCATAGATCGCTCCGTGCAACTTCACCGCACGCTCAATGAAATTCTTTAGGGGAAGATTATCGTCCTTGTATTGCCCGCGAAGTTCGGGGGAACCTTTGAGCTTGTTGGACAGGCAGGCTCTGCAGCCGGTATGACCGTCCACGTGCGCGCGAGCTACTTGTAAGAATAGGCGGTCGTGCTGCAAGCAATGGATCAGGACTTCGTCATTGAGCTTCAAATTCTGCGGGACGCGGCTGTAATCATAACGGCCGGCATGGGCGCGAGTCGCTACCTCGATGAAATAATCAATGCCAGCTCGGCGGCGCTCGAAGTAGCATTTCCGGCATCCGACGCCGTTCTTATGGTGGTGTGGCGTGACTGTAAACGGACCGTGGACCCTACAGATTACCCTGACGTGACGACTGGCGCCGCTGTACCGAACTAAGCTGTAGTCATAACGTGCCCCGTGGGCTCGACGGAACGAAATCAGAATTTCCGCTTCGGTAAGTTTCCTAGGCATTGCATTCATTCCAAGGAGAAAATTCCGGCGTATTGTCCTTCCTAAGGATCCATTCACCGAAAAATAGCTGTGTTGTATCTTGGTATCCGTCACACACTTTGTATGTGTTCTGGACCACGCTTCCGTTATGGTCCTTGAAACGGTCGCGCCTATGGGGTAAGGCAACGTTATAGAGCCTTATCGTCTCCTCTCGCGTTGCTGAGTCACCTTCATCCGAACGCCGCTCGCTGAGGCACCCATTGCTTGTCCGAGCGGACGGGGAACGCAGCGGCGGTATTCGGCAAGTGCAACCGCTTTGCGGCTGACGGAAGTCGCTTCCCGGCCAGAACCGGTCATACACCAACTAAAAAGAAGTCGTTCAATGCCCAATTAAGCCGCGCCTTGAAGGAGACGCGGACCGGAATGAATTATTGCGCATCAAATCTAGGCTTATTGTGTGTCTGCACTGAATTCAAGTATTCTTCAAATGAAATCAAATCAGATTCATTTAGACAATTGAGATACGTATTCAAAACAAGAGTTTTATAATTTGACTTATTTTCATGGCATATAGTTTGCCTGATGATCTCATTAATATTGCCTTTCATTCTTCTGTGCAATAAGTTGCATCCGTCGTTAATTATTTTTGCGACTTCCCTCCCAAAATTAATCGTATCTTTACGGTTTGGTATAACCCCTTTATGAACAACAGAGTTTCTTAACTGGACCAGTGGCTGTGACAAAATTTCTGGCGATGACCCAAAAACATTGACATATGTGAATATATAGCCGCCCAATTGGCGCTCCGACTGAGAAGCCACATGCTTCCAGGCTTTTTCAAATTGCCCTCTTTGCCAACCCGCGGAAATTACTCTGACGAAGAATTCATAGTATCTCTCGAGGCTTGCAGCAAAGGAAGAAATGGCTTCCCTATGATAGCCATCAACGATTGCACGAGTGGCAACTTCGAATAATATTTCGTGCTTTTGCTGCGTTATCAAGAGAGAAAATTCATGACCTTTATCACATATAACTTTATGACGATTATCGTTTCCTATTTCTATCAACGCAGCCTCTTCCTTGGGCCCACATTGGTGGCATATAGTAATAATTTTCAAATTCCATCTCCAATATAAAATTTCACTATGTAACTTTGAGTAGTAATCGCTATAGAGACCTAGCGCTCGCGGTAAGACGCGCACAAGAGCGAAGACTGAGGGCACTTAGAAGTGAATTCTCTGCAAGTTTGATATCGATGCCCCACGCCCCACGCCGTTCCAGTATCAATGCGCTGTAGTGGACTTTATCTCTTGGATGAAAGCAAACTTGGGCATAAGCACGACTGCGAGCGAAAATTGTTGTGGATACTGTACACCGATGTTCGACTGTCCGATTTGTAGCACCTGCGTAGAAGGCTGCTTTGGGTCGGGACGAGCCGACCGGATAGGGGCGGCAGGTCTTTGCCGGCGTCCACGCTGCTCTGCCTCTCCAGTGATGCAGACTAGCGCAATGCCGCAGCTTGTTCATGAGACATATCTGGCAACCTAGTATCAAGGCAGAAAATCGACGCTCGAGCCTGCCGAAGAACCAGCCTTTCCCGAGAGTAACCTTGTTGCCTGAGAGCGTGGCGGCGATGATTGATCGAGCCGGTTCCTAGACGTTGCGGACCAGTCTAACCTTGCAACCGGGATAGTTTTGGCAACCCCAGAATGGCCCGGCGGGCCCTTTCCTCTCCACCATCTTGATTCCGCAGGCAGCGCATGTCGGCGTCAGGTAGTCGCCCCGAAACGCCAGCTTCAGTAACGTCGATTGCATATACTGATCGAGTGCGCGAATCCGTTCGACGATTCCGGCACCATCAAGTAATTGAATGCCGGCCCGCTCTGCAGACTCCTGCACCGGCCGCCCGACATAGCCAGACAACGACCAAAAAACGCCTCGACGCACCTTGTGTTCGTGCATGACGCCGGCAAGTGCGCGGACCTGTTCCACCTTCACCGGCTTACTCCATGCTTTGCATTGGACCACGGCCACGGGAACATCCAAGCCAGCCTTGTACAAAGTAGCATCGATGCCGCCATCGGGCCCATGGGGGACGGTCTTGACCGTGAACCCCATCGCCTCGTAGTACCCAACACAAAGCAGCTCAAATCGCTTCCACTCTAACTGCCTGAGGGCATCCAGCGTCCAGCTATTAATTTCTGGCTTCTCCGGTACGGGTACTCTCCGCGCTGGCGGGCCAACGGCCTCCTTTGACTTGGCGGATTCACTGGAGGACCGGGGTGACTTGGGCGGCGAGGACGGTCGGCTCGTGCGGAAGCGCCGAGCCTTGATCGGGACTTCTTGCTTGCTGGTCCCTGCTCTACCTCGCGCACGGATGTATGACAGCACACCCAGGAAGCCGAACATGGCGGCGGGAACCCAGGCTAACGACTGGCTTAACACGGAAATGCCCGTCAACAACGGACTCGACGCGAATATCGCTGGCACGACCGCGCGAAACACAATGTAGGCACCCACGGCCAGCGCGGCGGATACCCACCACGGCGCATCCATCAACACCTCGCTAAGCGAGGGCTCCTTTCTCCTGCGACCCATTTCTCTACCTGTTGTTGTTCTTCATCTCATGCGGCGGCATCCCGCCATCGGCAAATCTACCTGATCTGATATACACGGCGGGTTGCAACAGGCCAACACCCCACCGACTACGGGTGGCCGAGCAGCCGGCCTATACCCTGGTGACTTCACGGATTTCGCCATAGTTTCGCTTGACGGCATCCCTTAAACTGGATCCTTCGCGCAACACCAGACGAAAACCATGAGAAAGGCAGGTCGGGTCAAGACGTGGCATGCAGACAAGGGCTTTGGCTTTATCGACGTCCACGCGGACACGAAAGATGTGTTCTTTCACATCACCGCCCTGCAAACGCGCGCCGTGACGCCGACGCCTGGCGACCGCGTGAGTTTCGAGCTCGGCAAAGGGCGGGACGGCCGGATACAAGCCTTGAACGTTGCCATCGTCGGTGCACCGAAGGCGCGGTCCGACGCGAGCCCTTGGCCGGTGTTCGCCGGTCTGGCGGCCTTGGGGCTCATCGCCGGCGGCGCCCTGGCGGGTTATTTCCCGCGCCAGGCCGGCATTGTCAGCCTCCTGGCCAGCCTCATCACGTTCTTCGCTTATGCCGACGACAAGACGCGGGCCAGCCGAAATACGTGGCGCACGCCTGAGACCACCCTGCACCTCCTCGCGCTCTGCGGCGGCTGGCCGGGCGCGCTTGCCGCCCAGCACCTGCTCCGACACAAGAACCGGAAGCGGGCGTTTCAGGTGACGTTCTGGGGCACGGTCAGCGTGAACGTTGGCTCCATGATGCTTTGGCAATCCGTCATGGCCGCGTGAGGAAGGGACAGCCGAAGTCCACGGCCGCGAAGTGAGCTAGATCTGGCGTTATGTTAAATCCAGGTCCAAGCTACAAACAACTGTGACGTAGCTCCGGGCGTTGGATGAACCGGGGGTATGTCTTACAAAGGGTGCCAGCCCGGGACGACGACGCCTTGCGCTTGCAAGGTCAGGCACTTTAGTGCTCCCAAGGCCCTCAAGACGTCCAGTAGAATGGCCAGGGGCATTTCCGGACACGCATCAAACTCTATGCGCGTCGCTTGGTCACTCTGAATAACGAAAGAACGGGACGATATGAAAGGTGTCGTGGCACCCGCCGCCATCTTCCATAAGCACAACGAGAACAGAAATGACGAGAGTTCACACGCACTATGACAATCTGAAGGTATCGCGCAATGCGCCACCAGACGTTATCAAAGCTGCGTACAGGGTGCTTAGCCAGCGTTACCACCCGGATAAGAACAGCAGTCCTGACGCCACGAGAATCATGAAGATTCTCAACGAGGCGTACGCGATCTTGGGCGATCCAGAAGCTAGGCGCCGGTACGATGAGAAAATTGCTCAAGAGCAGATCGACTCAACCTCCGAGGCACGCGCTAACTCTGATCGCAAGGCATCGACTGACTCTGATCGCGAGGCACCAACACCCAACGATCAATCGAGCACCCCTCGTTATGCCGCACACCCATCGGCACCCCATGGTGTATCGAGCAAGTGGATTTTTTTGAGTTTGGGTGGGTTGCTATGCGCCGCCTTTCTCCTCAGGAGCCTCGACCGTTCGTCCAATGCAGACGCATCTCAACACCCAGCACCTTCAACCGTTGCCCCGTCATCTTCCGGCCTATACGCCAGGAACGTCGACCGTTCGTCCAATGCAGACGTGTCTCAATACTCGGCACCATCAATCGTCGCCCCCTCCTCTTCTGGCCTCGACGCACTGCCTACCAGAAAGGTGCCGAATATTACGAGCTTCGACTGCGATAAGGCGCGTTCGAGTTCCGAGAAGCTGATCTGCGACGACGCCGATCTTGCTGCTATGGATCGCGACCTAGCGACCACCTTCGCCCACGCAAAAGCTGCCGCGCCGGACAAGCGGACCTTCACGGAGATAGCGCGTCAGAATTGGAACTGGCGCAACAAGAATTGCACGGACAAGGCTTGCCTTGTTACTTGGTACGACTATCAACAGCGCTGGCTCCTCGAGATATCGGATTCCCCGTCGCAAACGATTGTCAATCACCAAGTACCAGCTGTTCAAGCAGCTCAATCTATTCAAGCTACTCCAACTGCTCAAGCTACTCACACCCCGCAAACTGTTCAAGCTCCTCAAGCCGCTCAGGTGGACACCAAAGTGGATACTGTGCCAATGAACGGGATATATTTCCCAGTAAAGAGGCAGAACAGGGAAGAATGCCTCAAGACAGCTGCAGCCACTTTGGAAGGTGTGGCTGCATGTCAATGAGAGCCTGCGCTACTAACGAGCGCCGATGAGGAGGCGGGAACTGGCTCGCTTTATAAAGCTGACAGGGAGAAGATCCACAATAACGAGCCTCTACTCCTTTTTTGCAAAAAGCATTAAAGACCTTATTCCATTGATGTTGCTCAAGGCTTGCTGAGTGAGGCCGCGCAAGAAATTATGAGTCGGACTATGGCAACCACACCTCAATCCTCTTTCGTTGAATTTTTTGCCGTATTTTTTCTGGCACGCGGAACTTCCGGTCCTGCGGGAATCCCACTTTATGGTTACCAGGTGTCCGCGAGTGAACTTGAAGAGCTCGTCGCCATTTTGCGTAAATTTTCGCGACATGTCGTGCTGCCGACCAACCGCCGCCTTTGGGATGCGGCGTTTTGTTTGTTCGTCTCCGAAAGATTCAGGCGCGACTACGATGCAGGGCCGGATGGGTGGGCTTGGGGTCCGTTCGAGCAGGAACTGCGCTGCCAGCTCACCCCTGCGGTGCGCCGCGACATTGTTCACAATGGCCTCGCTTACTGGAAGCGGACGGTACGTCAGCATGAGAGCGGGAATGACAATTTGCTCGGGTCGCTTTTTATCGAAGGTGGGCTGCCCTGGCCCCTCGTCAAGAGCGAGCATCACGGCTTTGGGCGCGTCGTACGCCGGGGGCTGAAAAACTACTACCGCGCCCAATCCGGGCTGAAAACGCTCGCTGAGATGTTGGACGACGGCAAGGATGACCTGCCGCAAACGTTCCGCACTGTTGAAACGCTCGAATTACTCGCTGGCATTGTTGAGCATCTTATGGATCTGGCGACTCGTCACGAGTTGCAAGGCAGGCCTGATCCGGCGGGGTATCTCGACGAACGAGATCCGAGTTGGCGGCGCAACTTCCCGCTGCCGTTGGACGAGGACAACGCGCGCACCTTGATTAACGAGTGGCTGATCGATGCAAGTCGCCAACGCGCAACCCGCGAAGCACAGCAAAGGGAGGATGGATACTTCTCCTGCATGCATCGACTTCTCGACGATGGTGATGTCTGGTGGTATCAGACCGATGTCACCATTCCGCGCACCGCTCGGTTCCAAATGGATCCGAGCATCGTCAACCCCGGCCGTCTTGAGCTCGCCTTCTTCGAGGGCGACCGTTTGTTGGCGCGCGCGGGCACGGCGTATGGCTGTCGTGACCCTGAGACACAAGAGGTCAAGGTTCGCTTCTTGCAAACGAACCTGTCCCTGCGTCGTTCAAACCTGGGCAACCGGCTGACACTTCGCCTGCTCGCAAACGGTCGCGTCGCTTGTCTTGTTCCCTTCGATAACGGGTCCTTCGCACTGAACGATGCGCCTCTGGTTTTCGAGTTGCGTGGAGATGAATGGTGGTTTGTGGCGAGTGCGTCCTGTTCCACTGCGGCGAGCCGTGTGCGTGTCAGATTGCCCCAGGCATTGGCCTACGTGGGTGCCGATGTGCGCGTGGTGCGCGAGGAAGACTGCGGACCCAGGTGGATCGAGGCCGATTCGGACCTGACAATCCTATCTGCTAACGGTGACGGCGGCGAACGTTACTCGGTCCGTCTCAGGGATGCTGGACAGTCTCCGTGGACGCTGTCGCTTAAGGGGCAAATGGCCTACTACGAATCGGTGCCGACCGTCGTTCACCGTGGCTGGCCGCGTCTGGAGGTAACGAAGCAGCCGGACGCAACTAACCCAGTACTTCGTCAATACAGTAACCGGCTCCCCGTCACCAACGCGAATCGTTCGGAGCAATTTGGAGCGATCCGATACTATGTTCGCAACGAAAATAACGACATACTGCTGCAACGCCGCATTGGCGTAGTGCCTGTCGGGTTCAGGATCGACTCCTACCCGGAGGTCGCGGAGCGGCGAGCACGTCTGGTTATAAGAGAATCGCGGCAACTCCGATTGCATGTAGTCGATGCGGAGATTCAATACGAAACAGAAGTCTCGGGCCAGGACACGATCTTGTGGTTGAAGCCTGTTTCGGGACAGCCCCCCTCGTTCTTGGCGCTGGAGGTCTACGGCCAGTCCACCAGCGAGCCGATTCGTTTCAAACTTCCGTATCCATACCTGGGTGCCCGCCTTCTCGATGCTGAAGGTGGCACCCTGACAGACCGAAATCTGACCATCAACACCTTGATGGGTTTGCGCCTGGCCGTGTCCACCACACGAACGGCCCGCACGCTGCTTAGGTTTGAGTTCAACAGCCGGGATGACCGATTCGCGCGGACCTACCCGTTGGGCTTTGATGCGGGCACGAGGCTTATCAGTCTGTTCGGGTACTTGAACGACATTCAGCAGATGCTTGGCTCGGTCCGAAATCAGGACGCCTATCTGACGGTCCAGGCTATGGCAGAAGATCAAAAATTGCTTGAGTTCTATGTGCGTCGCTATAACGGCGTCGCGAATCGCGAGGGTGATGGCTGGGAGAACTTTTACCTGACCAAGCCGACAAGTGCTCACGTTTGCACGGACGCACGCGTTCAGGCGATGCTCTTGACAGATCCCAAGCAAGCCCCGGTCCCGGTGCCAGAGATCACCACGCAAGGCGTTGGCACCGGCCGATTCGGACTGCCTGCATCCATGCACGACGATGGGCCGTGGCTGATCTACCCGGCTCCCGACTCAAGCACACAGTTTCGCCCAGAAGTTCAAGCGACCGAGGTCAGCCGGACCGACGGCGCCAATTGGAAGGTCGGTGAGATCCGCAGTCTGCATGCGGCGGCTCGCGCCTTTCACCCGGTGCACAACCGGAATGCTTTCGCCGGGCCGATCGAAGCGATGGCTGAGGACCTCGATCATTCTGGTTGGCAGTATCTCGCGAATCTGAAGACGAACTATCACCATTTGCCGTTGTCAGCTTTCGAAGCCTGGCTGGCACTAGCACGCAATCCATCGGCGCTTGCCATGGCGGTCCTTCGCCTTGAGATGATGGACGAAGCGTTCTGCGAACGCATTCGCGATGAACTCGCCACACTCTGGGAGTGCATCCCGCTTCCACAGTGGCCCGTCGCCTACGGAAAGTTCAAGGCATGGCTCAATACAAAAGGATTCTCGGAGTCGATCACGGAAAGTGTCTTGCAATCCCGCCTCGCGGTGTTGCGTCACGTGGTATCAGAGTGTGAAGAGCTTGGGCGCTATTTGGAGACTGGGGATGCTCGAACCCTCCCACGCGTCCCGCTGGAATCAATTTTACCTGGGTGGTACCAGACCTTGCGGCGCACCCATGAGGCAAACGACCGCTGGCCTCAAGACTTGGGTCTCCACCTCAAGGAGTGGATTCGCCGGCAAAAATTGCCGGCGGCAGTGATCAATCTGTCGTTGGTGGACTACTCCGATGCCGTGACAATCCTGCCGATCTTCATGGCGTACGTTAGCGCCGGCCTGGCAAAGATTGAGGATTTACCCGTCTCCGAAGCTCGCCTTAAGTTTTCGATTCGGTTACTAGCCGATTTTGACCGTGAGGCGTGGTACGCCCCTTGTCACGGCATGGTCGTGTCCTATCTCCTGCATTCGCAAAAAAACTGAGAAAAAAGATGCGCTACTTTACGAATTTGATTGAACAAAGCCTGAGCCGCACTCGGGAAGCGACTCTGAGCGTCCTTGGCATCAGCAACGCCAGCTTGCGTCGCCACCTGAGTGAGCAGATGAGTGACACCCTTGGCGCCGAAGGCTGTTTCTTGGCCCCTCCTGTGTTCGAACACACTTTCGGTTGGCAAGAGTCTGAAGATGCGACCTTCGCTGGGCTGAGTGGGAATTTGCTTACTCCTCGACTGGTTGAGACGCTGGCCAATGCCATCGGCGACTACAAGTTCGCACCTCACATGCACCCCTATGTGCACCAGATTCACGCGTGGAAGACCTTGCTTGGCCAGACGCCGAAATCCGTCGTCATCACGAGCGGTACCGGCTCGGGTAAGACCGAGTGTTTCATGGTGCCCATACTGAATGACCTCATCGACGAACACGAACGCACCAAAGAGCAACTCGTCGGGGTTCGCGCGCTATTCCTATACCCGTTGAATGCGCTCATCAAATCCCAACGCGAGCGGTTGCATGCATGGACCAGGCCTTTCAACACCAACATCCGCTTTTGTCTATTTAACGGCAATACCGAAGAAAATGCAGCGGCTGTGCGCGATGCGCAGCGCCTCGTGCCAAACCAAATTCTGTCGCGCGAAGAGTTGCGCAGGGCACCGGCACCGATGCTCATGACTAACGCCACCATGCTCGAGTACATGCTGGTGCGGCAAGCGGATGCTCCGATACTCCAAATCTCGCGTGAAAAGAAGTCCCTCAGGTGGATCGTTCTGGATGAGGCGCATACCTACGTGGGTTCTCAGGCAGCGGAATTGTCATTGCTGCTGCGTCGCGTCGTTCAGGCTTTTGGCAAGAGCGCCGAAGAGATTCGCTTTGTTGCGACCTCAGCAACCATCGCAGATCGCGATGCAGAGGAAAAGTTGCGGGCGTATCTGGCTAACCTCGCCGGCGTTGGTACGGATCGAGTTGTCGTCATTGGCGGGACGCGTAAAGTTCCTGACATCCCGCAAGGTGATTCGATTTCTCACAGCTACTCGGACATCCTCGCGATCGACCCCGATGCCGAAGTGTCGGCTGAGCGATTCGGGGCACTTGCCCACCACCCCGTCGCGGCGAGTCTTCGGCACGCCATTGTCAGCAAGGGTCGTCCGCTTGACCTCAACGAGCTGGTCGAGGTTGTCGCGGATCGCATCGCCGACGCCCCTCAAGCCGATCGGCAGCGCGAAGTCCTCGGCTGGCTCGACGTGATGACCGGCACGCGCCCGGCTCCTGGCGTCCAGCCATTCGCCAAGTTGCGTATCCACATGTTCCAGCGGATGATGCATGGCTTCTGGGCTTGCGTGGATCCCGAGTGCAGCGCCAAGCCAGCGGGGATGAAGGAATGGCCATTTGGTAACGTGTATGTCACACAACGGCCTCGTTGCGACTGCGGAAAACCGGTCTTTGAACTCGCGCATTGCGAAGAATGCAAGACTCCGCATTTGCTGGCAGAAGACCGCCATGGATACATGGTGCAGCGTAGCCCCTACGCGGAAGACGACTTCGAGATCAGCTACGAGGCCCCAACCGACGATGAGTCGGATGCTCCCCGCCAAGACGCGAGCTCACGAGTTGAGAAGTACGTGATTGGATCGCTTGCTTCGGAGAAGGAACCTTACTTTCTGATGGGTATCAATTTCGACACTGGTGAGATCGACGGATCTGGCTCAGGTCGTCAGATCGCTGCAGCGCACGACGGACACGCTAGCTGCTGCCATTGCGAAGCGCCGTTCTCTAGCGTTCAACGTGGGTTGCGGCTGTCCTATCTTGGTGCGCCCTTCTACGTGGCCAACGCCGTTCCGACCGTTCTGGAGTTCTGTCCTGATCCGTCCCCCGCGGATTGCGAGGGCGATTCGCCTGAAGAGCTGCCTGGCCGCGGCCGCAAGCTGATCACGTTCACGGATAGCCGCCAGGGCACCGCCCGCATGGCGGTGCGTATGCAGCAGGAGGCAGAACGTTCACGCTTGCGCGGCCTCGTGTTCGAAACACTTCGTAATGCTTTGGCAAGGTCAAATGCTGAACCGCAAGATGATCTCCCGAAAGATCCGGCGGAGGCGCGCAGGCAAATTGCTGGGCTCGAAGCTCTTGGCATGAAAGCGGAAGCGGACAAACGCCGGAAGCAACTGGAATTGCGCGAAGCTGGGGTCTCGCTCCAGCCGGTTTGCGAAGTGCCCTGGCACGACATGGTGAACGCGCTTAGCTCGACACGGGACATTTCCCGTTCGATTCTGAACTACAACCGCTACGCCAATCCGGAGCTGCTCGGTACGCCCACCGCATTGGCGGTCGGCCCCTCCACGATGGCAAGACTTCTGCTTGCCCGAGAGTACGGGCGTCGGCCGAAGAATCAGAACAGTACGGAAACGCTCGGGCTGGTTCGAGTCGGCTATCAAGGTCTCGCCCGTATCAACAGTGCGCCGACAGCGTGGCTCAACCGCAAGCCGGGCCCGATGACTGCCCCCCGCGACGGATCCACAAACCTGACGGTTCAGGACTGGAAGGACTTCCTGAAAGTTGCGCTCGATTTCCATGTGAGGGAAAACACGTTCGTGCGCCTCGACCAGACGATGCAGCGCTGGATGGGATCGAAATTCACGCCAAAAACTCTCCGGAATCCGGCGTGGAACGGGGTTGAAAGCAACCAGATCAAGAAATGGCCACAAGTCAAGACAGGCGTAGCCAACCGTCTTGTTAAGCTGCTAGAGCTTGGGTGCAATCTCGACCGCAAGCGCCCCGCTGATGCCGATGTGATCAACCATTTCCTGGTCGAAGCGTGGCAGGCACTCGTTCACGCCGACATCCTTCAGCAGAACCAGGATGGGTTCGATATCGCCCTCGAATCCCTGACATTTTCGCTGCCGACGCAAGCGTGGGTCTGTCCCGTCACGCACCGCCTGCTTGACACCGCGTTTGTTGGCCTTACTCCGTATTTGCCGCACAAATTCCGCGATAGCGACTACCGCTGCCGCAAGGTGGATCTGCCGGTCTATTCCGGGTTCGCCCCTGGCGCTCGCGCCATCTCGATACACAACGAGATCAGGGCGTTGGTGAATGCCAACGAGCGAGTTCAGAATCTGCGGGCCGAGAATCTCTGGTCTGACATCAGCGATCGCACCGTGGAAGGCGGCTTTTATTACCGAACGGCCGAGCACTCCGCGCAGCAGTCCTCCGAGAAGTTGGAGGCTTACGAGGATATGTTCAAGAAGGGCAAGATTAACGTCCTGAACTGCTCGACGACCATGGAGATGGGGGTGGATATCGGCGGCATCTCAGCCGTTGTCATGAACAACGTCCCTCCCCACCCAGCCAACTACTTGCAGCGAGCTGGGCGTGCCGGACGTCGGAGCGAGGCCCGCGCCATTGGTTACACGCTGTGCAAGGGGGACCCGCACAATCAGCGTGCGTTCCGCAACCCCACGTGGCCATTCGTGACCGCCATCCCGGCTCCGAGCATCACCCTGAGTTCCGATCGAATCGTGCAGCGGCATATCAACTCGATGCTGCTCGGGAACTTCCTGCATTCGCTTCCTGATACTGGCGAGGATCGTCTTCGGCTGACCGTTCAGTGGTTTTTCGACGGGAGGGAGAACTCCTTTTGCAATCGCTTTATCGACTGGATGCAATCTAAGCCGGTCGGTTTGCCGACAAAGGTTCAGCAATTGACAGTCGGGACGAGTCTCACGACGCGACCGTTTGATGCCATTGTCGAGGCGACCGTGGCGGCAATACGCCCGCTTCAGGAGCGATGGGCGGATGAGAAGGACATGTTGGATCAGCGGCTTAAGCTCGCTCCGCCAAAGTCGCCATACAGCAAGGCGCTTGCCAAGGAACTGCACCGACATGAGGCGGAGTACCTACTCCGTGACCTCGCCGGTCGAGCTTTCTTGCCCGGTTACGGCTTCCCTACCGATGTGGTTAGCCTTAAGGCATACAACATCGAAGACTACATGGCCCAAGAACGAGCCAAGGAGAATAAGAGTCGCGAAGACAACATCTTTTCATTGCGCGAGCAACCCTCGCGAGGCCTGAATATCGCCATCAGGGAATACGCACCGGGTTCTCAAATCGTCATTGACGGACGCGTGTTCCGCTCGGCAGGCGTCGCGCTCCATTGGCATTCGGGAGGTCGTGCCAATGAAGCCCAAAGATTTGACACTGCCTGGCAATGCCGGGCATGCGGGGCATCGGGCGTCAACGAGAACCACTACGCCAACAGTGGGGAGGTTTCCTGCTCACAGTGCAACGCGCCTATCGATCGTCGCGACAGGAAGCAGGTCCTGCGTCCTGTTGGGTTTATCACCGATTTTTGGGAGGGTACGACCAACGACGTAAGTTCGCAGAAGTTCGTCCGCGTGTCGCGACCGCGCATTCAACTCGATGGCGAGATGATGTCGATGCCAGACAGTCGCTGCGGCCACTTCCGTTTCGGGCATCGTGGCAAGGTTTTTTATCACTCTTCCGGCGAGCACGAAAACGGCTACGCGATTTGCATGACCTGCGGCCGTGCAGAATCGATGACGCTTAACAATGAGCGCCCCCATCAACTGAAGCTGGACGTCGCGCACCGCCCGGTCGGTGGGATGGCGGGGGGAAGTACCAAAGAGATGGCCTGTCCGGGCACAAATGTGATGGAGAACATTCACCTCGGCTATCACAGCACGACGGATGTGTTCGAGTTGGCGCTGAGAAGCCCAGTCACAGATCAATGGCTTGGCGTTACGGAGTCCGAACGCGCAATTGCCACGACGCTTGCGGTCGCTATGCGCGAGGCCATCGCAGACGAACTTGGTGTGGCGAGCACCGAGATGGGCTTTGGTACCCGCCAGGAAAAGGACCTCGCGACTGGACATGTGCGAACGGTCATCCAGCTATTCGATCAGGTGGCTGGTGGCGCCGGCTTCGTTTTGGCTGGTGTGCCCAACCTCGTCAAGTTGCTGAACGTGGCCGCTCGGAAGTTGCACTGTCCCGCGAACTGCGACAACGTTTGTTCGTCGTGCCTTTCTGGCCAGGACAGTCAGGTTGAGCGCGAGGAAATCGACCGCAAGGCCGCATTGACATGGATGCTGGAGCACCAGTATCTGGAACATCTCGTACTTCCTGCGGAATTCAACGCCATTCCGGGCGCGAACTACTGCTCGTTTGGGCCCGACCGATTCGCTCGTGAGCACATCAATCGCGGCGCACGTTCGCTCAGCGTCATCCTCAGTGGAGATTCGCATGCGTGGGATCTGGATCATCCGGGCTTCCGCGATCGCGTGCATACCTGGCTCTTCAGGGACAAGATCACCGTGAACCTTTGCCTGCCGGCAGGCGCAGAACTGACAACTTCGCTCAAGCGAAGCCTCGGCTTCCTGGGGCGGTTGGGCGTCAAGATTGCGGAGGCGACAGGTCAGCGCCCATCACTGGCTATCCCCGTACTACAACTGCATCATGACGCGGTGACGCAGACCCTGCTGAGTATGGACGAGTCCCATACGGTCCCGGGTGAGCATTGGCTGGGCACCACGGCCGAGACTATCTGGGTGTCGTCGGGTCGGATTGCAGCATTGCGGGGGCGCGACATCGACACCAACGGTTGGGATACCAATGAAGCCGGCACGACAGTGGTAGAGGTCTTGGACGAACTTAACGGACAGGTGTCGGGCGTGACTTCGCGCCTGAAGGCTCTGTTCGATAAGCATTGCCCGGAACTTTCGGCGCTTCTGCGCGATGATCAGGCGGTGGAGATTCGATACTGTGACCGCTACCTCCGGTCGCCGTGGTCGATCATGGTCCTGGGTGAGTTCCTGTCGCTATTCAATGGCGCCGCGCTACAGCGTGTGGAGATCGCCACCCTTAGCCCCAGGGAAGAACTTCCAGGGCGACACGTCAAGCATGACTGGAACATCGCCGGTGCAGCAGACTTGCAACAAATCATGACCGAGTGGATCAAAGCCATGACTGACGTTGCGCCGCAACTGAGCTTCGTGGATCGGACCAACGACCTGCAGCACGGGCGCGTGCTCGCGGTGACGTGGTCATCGGGACGGAAAACCCGAATCATTCTCGACCAGGGTGTGGGTTACTGGCAGCCGAAGACCCAGTATCGTGAGCAAACCGATTTCAATTTCGGTGCGACGTTGGAAAAGCAGATCGAGCAGATGGCGGAAAAGTACAAAATGACCAATATGGCAAACACCGCCGACTGGAAGACGTTCATCTACATCACGAACGATCCGGCATGATCGCGTAACATCGAGTCCGCGGACGGCATCCGTACTGCGGCGTAGGTGGCATGAGCTAGTGCAAAGGGCTCATGCCACCGTGCCGAGCTAGTTCGGGTAAAGATGGCGTCTTGATGCGGATCCTCTTTCGTTACGCCGTGCAAGTCATCTACCTCGACGTTCCCTTTCCCGAATAAGACGCTGGGTGCGCGCTGGGACGGGCAAGCGCGTAAATGGTTTATCCCGCCAAATCTGCCTCATGGAGCCGTTCGCACACAGTGGCTACCGGCCGGTTTCCGTCAACAAGAATCGGCGTCGTACTTTTGGTACGAAATCTGACAGTAGCCAGCTGGTGAGCCGAATGCAGCAAGGCTTCGGGGCTGTCCGCACTTTGTGCAGGGGTTCTTGCAACCCATTGATCCGTATGAATTTTTGGTGCCAACCCGCTAGATGGAAACTGCGCCAAACCAATGGGATGGACGCCCCCACTCGAACGGCATCGGTGTGCCAAAGTGGAGTTGCATACCACCACTTCACGGAGGGAGCGTCCATCATGAAGGCTACAACCATTGGTATCGATCTGGCAAAGAACGTATTCCAGGTTCACGGGGTTGCCGAAAACGGCAAAGTCATGTTGAGAAGGCAAATCAGGCGTGAGCAGATGGCTACCTTCTTCGCGAACATTCCACCTGCCCTCCTCGGTATGGAGGCGTGCGGCAGCGCCCATTACTGGGCTAGAAAGCTGCAACGCATGGGACACACGGTAAGGCTAATGGCACCGCAGTTCGTCAAGCCTTATGTGAAGACCAACAAGCACGATGTGGCGGATGCGGAAGCAATTTGTGAGGCGGTTACGCGCCCTAACATGCGCTTTGTTCCGATCAAGAGTGTTGAGCAACAGGCAATGTTGGCTCTACACCGAGCTCGTCAGGGATTTGTGAGGGCTCGCACCGCGCAGGCCAATCAGATCCGCGGTCTGCTTAGCGAGTACGGTTACGTCCTTCCTCAAGGTATCGCCTACATCGCTGAAAGGGTACCGGACATCATTGAAGACGGCTCGAATGAACTACCCGGGATGTTCCGGCAGCTCATACAACGCCTGACGGACCATCTAAAAGCGCTTCACCAACAGGTCGTGGAGATCGATGCCGAGATTAGAACGTAGCACAGGCAGAGCGACCTGCGCTGCAAACTCGAGAAGATACCAGGTGTCGGACCCGTGACAGCCACTGCGCCGGTGGCAACAATCGGGGAGGCGAAGCATTTCAAGAATGGCCGGCAGTTGGCCGCTTGGCTAGGCCTGGTGCCAAGGCAACACTCAAGCGGTGGAAAGCAAAATCTGCTTGGAATCAGCAAGCGTGGCGACTCCCACTTGCGGACGCTGTTGATTCACTGTGCGCGCTCGGCAATCTTCGCCTTGCGACGCAAGGGCATCCAGCAGGGATGGGTGTACTAGGGGTTATGCCGGGATAAAGCCGGAAATGATACTTAACACCAAAAGTAATAAAGAACGCCACCTTTATGCGATTAGTTAACGTGGCGTCAACTGCGACACGATGCTGCAAGGCTGACAGACGAAGAGATTGCCGAGCTCGTTGTCTTTGCAACGCATGTACGCCACGGGCTAGAAGCTGCAGGAACGATGGTACTCGACCCGTTCACGCTGATGGTCAAGAAGCCTGGCGCCGAAACCCAACTGACGGCGCTGGCCATCAACCTGCAGAAGCAGGGGAACACCACCGCCTATGCGGCCACGGCGGTCTGGGTGCACTCGCTGCGCGCCGCTAGCCGTCAAGCCCTTCGGGCTCCGGTAGCCCGGATGTGGCAGGAATTGCGTCGTGGCTTCCCTCACATTGCCCAGGCCAGGGAAAGAATCCACGCTCTGGTGGGCACGGACGTGGAGATCTCAGACGCTACAGCCTTGCCGCTTGGTCTCGCGGCCTGATTTGGCGACGGCCCAGCGAACTGAAAAAGCAAAGTGCTGCACGTCATAGCATCAGCGTCGGGCTTGTGAGCATTGCCTAAGATAGCCAATGGCATCGTTGAATCCACGGACTGCACGCCGATAGTTGTCGGAGAACTCGTCGACATCCGGAGCATCCCGTGCGCGCCTGGCACGTGTGGCGGCATCATCGAGCTCCGAATAGGCGCTGGGACAATTGATATCACTTGCGGCCATCGCCGCGTCCTCAAGGGCATTTTTGGCACGACGGGCGTTGTCTTTGGCCTCCTCAAAATCACTGCTCTTGGCGATTCGATCCAATCGCGATCGGGCTTCGTCCAACGCAAAGCGCAATGTGTTCCAGTCTGCGTGGCAGGCTGGCGCCGCCATAGCGACAGCACATGCCACCGTGATTGCTCTCCAGTAAATTGAGCTCATTTTCGCCTCCATCGGAAATTTGTCCGTGATGGTCTCGGCCGGTACTACGTTCGAGACCGACAACAAAAAGCCCGCCGAGGCGGGCTATTGGTTATCGGGAACGGTTATGCGAGCCAACTCTTGAGCTGGCCTGCCAGAGCTTCGGGTCGCGTATCGGAATATGAAGCGACCCCCATATCCTGCACTTCCTCGAGCAACTGGCCCGTCTTCTTCGCAATCGCACCATCGACCGGGGTTTCCGGATCAGGTAGAACAACAAATAGCGCGGGGGGCGCAACGTGTCGCTGAGTAAGATTGTGGGCGACTAGAACATCTTTGATCGACTTGTAGATATGACGCTCAACAGTCAGCATGCTGGAATATCGAGCCGAAAGGATATTTCCGAAGCTCGTCCCATTGTCGAGTCCGACATGCAATTTCCTTGAGCCGACAGTCAACTCACGATTAGGCACAAATATCTTGCGCGGCAAGGACTCTAAGGCCTTTCGCATCTCCATGTACGCCCAGTCATCATCCATTGGCGACTCACGCGGCGCGGTATCAACCCACAGAGCGCCGGCATGGCGTTTAAGCAGGCTTGTCAGTTCCTTCTCGACGTGATCCGTAGCGAGGTAGCCGCAAGCCACCACCCTGATATGCGGCGTACCCGTTGAAACCCTCGCGAGTCCTTCCCTGAAGCTCGCGCCAATGGCAGCCTCAGCACCCGACACCAAGTCACGAATGTCCGTTCCGCTGAGAGCATCACCGTATAGGCTGGAAAGCTTGTTGAATGCCGGGAGCCATCTAAGCAATGGACGCTCGTCGCCCTTAATCGCCGCCGCAACACCTATGACGAAGTCTTGCTGGCTACCGAGGTCTGGACGAAAAAACAGGATCGCCCACTCTCCAGTGAAGACTGGTTCGCGCACCGCCGCCGCTCGCGAAATAAGAAGAGAGAGGTCCATTAGAGTAGGCGCCCGCATGCTTGCGCAAGCGTACCGTTGCTGGCTCGCGCGCTCATGTATTCAACGATTGTGTCAATTTGCGCCGGGTCCAGGAGTCCTGCCAAGTCGCCTCGAACCCGCTCCGACACCGCCGGCCAAACGTCCTGTGTCGCCATGCCCTCTTGTAGCACAGACGTGTACCATGATGAGAGTTGCGAAGGTGTCAATTCCCTCCGCGCCATCAAATTAAGTTGATTCAGCGCCATCTCATCTGGCCACGAGGTGTGCCAGCAGGGGCCTCCTCCCACTGAGCCTTGGTCGATCGCCACGTACTTCATATCGTCCAGGTATAGGAAGTTGGCATCACTGCGATCGCTATTACCTGTGACATGGTCGACGCCAGTGAGGACATGCGCGAACTTGCTCTTGAAGAAGGCTGCTAGCTGATTCTGATTGAAACTGGCTAGGCGACGCAAGAAGCGAAACGGCTTGGCGTTCTGCACAAACGTCGCGGCCCAACATACAGCCAAGCCAGCGCCCTTGTCGACGTATGCCGTGAGGTCGGCACCAAAGGTTGGCAGCATCCCCTGAGGCAGCAAGATGACGCCTCCCCTAGCCGGTTGGGAAACGCCCCGTATTGCATTCGCCGTGAAGCCAATGGCTTCGTTTGCCACCCCGCACGAGTCAGCGGGGTAAAGCTTGATCACCGTATCTTCCGGCTCACTTGCCCCAGGCCATAGAACTCGCCCCACGAAGACAGGCTGAGCACCAGTCGCGTGGACAGCATCGTGGTCGTTGATCCAGGCCGAGAATCCGCAGTATGCATCGGCGTGCAGAACGCTAATCAAAGCCACTCCTATCAGAACGCATCGGTCCGACAGGCAGCGACCGATCAGATATTGTGCATTAGGCACTCATTGGGTTTGACGGCATATTGTCGTCGCTTGCCAACGCTGGCGCAAGAAAGGTCACCAAAAGTTGCTTACTCGTCTCACGAAGCTGCCCCACGTGCTGGCACCTAAAGAATTTGGGGGTATGCGAGGGGGTATGAATCAACGTGCGGATTTCGGTGAAGGTGATCAGCGGTTTCGGTGAACGTGATCAGGGAAGGAAGGTGGTACTGCGCGGTCAGGAGATTGTAGCGTAGGTGATCACGATGCCCGTTTCTTGGCGTCGGTTGCCGTGCGCTTGCGCATGGATTCGCCTTTGAGCGGCACCTTGTGCGCCTGGTGGACCAGCCGGTCCAGGATGGCGTCAGCCAGCGTCGGATCATTCAACCACTGGTGCCAATGCTCGATCGGGAGCTGGCTGGTCACGATGGTCGAGCGGGTACCGACGCGATCGTCCAGAACTTCCAGCAGATCGCCGCGGGCGCTTTCAGAAGGCTCCTGCAGGCCCCAGTCGTCCAGCACCAGGACATCGATGCGCGCGAGCTGCGCCAGGCGGCGGGTGAAGCTCCCGTCGCCGTGGGCGATCTGCAGTTCCTCGAACAGTCGCGGCACCCGCAGATAGAGCGCGGAGAATCCCTGTCGACAGGCCTGCTGGGCAAACGCACAGGCCAGCCAGGACTTGCCGGCACCGGTCGGCCCGGTCAGGATGAGGCTCTGAGCATTGCGGATCCAGTCGCAACTGGCCAGGGTGGCGACCAGCCGCTGGTCAAGGCCGCGGTTGCCGTCATACATCACATCCTCGACGCACGCCTGGGTGTGCTTGAGCTTGGCCGTGCGCAGCAGCCGTTCCAGCCGCCGGGTGTCGCGCCAAGCAATCTCCCGGTCGACCAGCATGGAGAAGCGTTCCTCGAACGGCAGGCTGGAGCTGGCGGGCAGGACGGACTGTTCCTCGAAGGCCCGCGCCATCCCGTCGAGCTTGAGGGCCTTGAGCTGGCCGACGGTGTGTTGCATCAGCATAATTTTCCTAATGGTAGTAGTCAGGGCCACGCACGTTGTCGTGCATGGGGGAATGCCACTCGGCTTGCGATACCGGCAGAGTGGCTTGCCGGTCCAGATGGTTTTCAAGGATGGAGACCACCGACTTGCGCGTGAGCGAGCCGATGGCGACGGCGCGGGCGCAAGCGGCTTCGAGCCGGTCCTTGCCGTATTTCTTGGTCAGGCTCAGCAGACCCAGGCAGGCGCGATAGCCCATCTCGGGATGGCTCTTGTGGGTGAGCTGGTATTCGACGATGACGGCGACGCTGGGCCCGATTGACGCTGCCCAGTTGAGCAGCCGGCCGGGCGTCCATTCGAGGTGGGCTCGGTGCGCCGCCGGCATGTGTTCCTTGACCGTGCTGTGGCTGCCCTTGCGGGTATTGCGCGCGTGCAGCGCCACGCGCTTGCCACCGTACAGGATCTCGATGGTGTGGCGGGTTACGCGGGCCTCCACCGCCTTGCGCACCAGAGCATGCGGCACGCTGTAGTAGTGTCCGTCGATCTCGACGTGGTAGTCGACGTTGACGCGGCACTGTTTGAATGTTGCCACCTCATAGCGCCGCGCCGGCAGAGGTCGCAGCACTGGCCGGTCTAACCGCTCGAACCACTCACGGCGCGTGCCGGGCAGCTTCTTGAACGGTCGATCGTTCAGGTCGGCGACGAGCTTCTTGATGGCCTTGTTGAGCTCGCCCAGGCTGTAGAAGCGGTGGTTGCGCAGCCGCGCCAGGATCCACCGCTCGACGATCAGCACGCCGGTCTCGACCTTGGCCTTGTCTTGCGGCTTGCGCGGCCGCGCCGGCAGCATGGCCGTGCCGTAGTGATGGACGAAGTCCTCCGCAGTCCGGGACAGCACCGGCTCGTACCGGTCAGGGCGAGCCACCAGCGCGCGCGGGTTGTCCGGCACCAGCAGCTCGGGCACGCCGCCGACGAATTCCATCGCGCAGACCATGCCCCCGATCCAGTCGGCAGTGGTCTGCCCCCGGGTGGCGCATGCGTAGGTGTAATTAGACGCGCCCAGCACGGCGACGAAGATGCTGGCTTCGAAGGCAGCGCCGCCTGCCGGGTCCAGAATCGGCACCATCTGGCCGGCGAAGTCCGCAAACAGCTTCTCGCCGGCGCGGTGCTGCTGGCGCATGGACCGCTTGAGTGTCGCTGCCCAGTCCCGGTAACGGCAGCAGAACTGCGTGTATTGGTAAATGGGGACCCCTGGATTCGCGTCCAGGTATTCCTCCCACAGCAACTGCAGTGTCACGCCCTTGCGGCGCAGCTCACGATGCAGGTAGGGGAAGTCCGGCGTCACCCGCCCGCCCGGGCTGTTGGCCGGCCTCTGCGCACCGAACAGCCGCTGCTCCAGCGTAGCCTCGTTCAGGCTGTCCGCCTGCGGCCAATCCAGCCCCGCTGCCTTCGCCATCGCCGCGTACTGCGAAACGGCGCCAACACTCACACCCGTCGCCCTGGCGATCTGCCGGTGCGAAAGGCCACACGCCCACTTCAGGCGAAGCACTTCCTTGATCTTGCGCATGGTCATCCGGTTGGCCGGCATCAGCTTGCTTCCTTGAAAAAAGGAAACAGCGTATCGCCGGCGTTCTAGCCCATGCGCAGTCCCACCCCCAGCCCTTGCCCGGCCCCACTACGGTGCGTGATCGCCCGTTTCGGCTGCTTGATCACCGATTTCGGCAACGTGATCACTCGTTTCGGGAACGTGATCACCGATTTCGGCGCCGTCGCCGAAGTGATCACGTTCCGCCAAAACCAGCGATCAGCTTCCCGCCGAAACAGGTGATCACGTTCCCCCGAAATCGCTGATCACGCGCCCCGAAATACGCAAATCAACGAGAGGCAGCTCGGCTTTATGCTGGAAGCCAACGAGGAGAATCTTTCCGATTCCTCGCTTCGCACCAATCAAATCAAGCACTTAGCCCAGCCAGCCAACAACTTTTCCACGAAAGCCCTTTGCGCAAGCCGTTGATACAGAACGGATTTCTTGCTGAAACCGTGTCGATCCGCACCGAAAGCACGATCACCCCATGATGGACGCTCCCTCCGTGAAGTGGTGGCATGCAACTCCACTTTGGCACACCGATGCCGTTCGAGTGGGGGCGTCCATCCCATTGGTTTGGCGCGGTCTCCTTCGAGGGCGACACCGTCTCGTTCGATTTTGAGACGACCGAGGCAGGCTACCGGAACGTCATCAAAGAGACCCTCATCACGAAAGACAAGGCCGGCAAAGTCGTGGTCCGCGGTGAACGCGGCGAGAAGCCTTGGCGGACGGCGACCACAAGATTGCCGGGCAGCCGCCGCAAGCAGCGCGACTAACCCGCGGACACGGGACGTTGAGGCCTTCGCAATCACCCCCCGCTTTCGCGGGATTTTGCAGCGCGCCATGCCTGTTACCCTGATCGGTCCACAAACGGCAATCTCGGGAGCCAGGTCTTGAAAACATTCGTCGCCATAACGCTGCTCGCCCTCTCCACCGTGACGCATGCCCGGGGCGCGGGCGGCCATGCCTCAGGCGGTCACCAAAGCCACAGCGGATTCCCCTCCGCGTACAGCAACTCCAATGGCGGTTTCGGTTCGGCGCAAGGCACCCATAGCGTCAGCGGCCACGTGCGAAGCGATGGGACTTACGTTCAGCCGCATATGCAAACCAATCCCAACGCCACGCGCAACGACAATTGGTCGACCCGCGGCAACATCAACCCGTACACCGGGACGCTCGGAACAAAGCCGCGCGACGGCCAGTAAGGGCGCTCGACCACGCCGGCACTCGCGGCCCTGCTACCGCCTGACCTAGCGACCGATCCGCGGCGGCCGGCATGAAGCACTCCTAAGCCGGGCTCGGCAACCCTATAGCTCCGCCACCGTCACCTGGACTGGCGCCCTGTTCGGCGCTGGCAATGCTGTGGACGATTTTGAGGCCGGACCCCTCGGTTGGGGGAGCGCGGTCAAGGATCGATTGAGCCAGGGCGTTTGACTCTATGAGCACTGTCCTGATCCCGGCCATGGCGCTAAGGATCTCGTAGCCCTTCAGGAGGTCCGCAGCAGGGTCACCCGTCTCTTTGATCTCGATGGATTTGAGTTCACCCTGCTTCTGCGAGACGATTTCAAGCTGCTCCCGGAAAATGGGGGCAGGTCGCCCGACCCCTTGCCCTCTTAACTCGTCAAGACCGACCCACAGGGTGTGCACAACGTCGTAAGCGGAGATCATTTCAGCCAACAACGCCGCGTGGTCGTTGTACATGTCTTTTGCATCGGCGGCTATCTTTGACAGCCGATCCTCGATCCCTTCCACCATCTTCCCCGTTGAGTCCTCACCGACGTAGTCGCGGCGCATGAAGCCATCCTCGTGACGATAGGTGAACGTCGTTACGATGATGTCCCCACCAATCCTCCGCAAGTCGGTAGTCGTCATGAAAAACTTCCACTTCTCGAATCGAGGGTCATACCGTTTCATCTCAAGAAGAGATGCCTGTGACTTTTGCAGAATCACCACCTGCGCAAAGAAATCATTCTCAAACTTTTCGGCCCAGTTCCCCATATCGGAGAGATCCACCTGAGTTTCCTCGCCGTTTTTCGCTTGCTTTCGCACCATGATCCGTCCCCCGTCGGCTTTGCGACATTCCGCAATGTGGTTTCCAAGACCGAGTCGGGTCCCATGCTAGACGGAACAACAACGGCGATTTGTGCGCCAAGACACCAAGGTTCTCGGCCATAAGAATGATTGCTGTCGTGCGTTGACGGCTACACCCCATAAAAAGGAAAGCCCCCCATCGAAATGATGGGGGGCTTCGTCGGGTCGTACAGGGGGTCATCGTACTTTCCGTGAAAATAATGGCGGTAGCGGACCGCAGACCCGCCTGTAGCAAGGCTTTCCGGCGCAATAAATCACGCGCCGCCGGAGTATTTGTAATCTCTTGATAGATAAGCATTTTTCTGTGCATACCGCCAGAAAATGCACGGAAAGTACGATGACCCCTACTTCAGCGTCTTCAACCGGTTGTTCGCCGCACGCGCGCCTTCGGTACCTGGATACTTGGCCACCACCTGTTCCAGCGTTTTGCGCGCGGCATCCTTCTGGTCGGACTCGAGCTGATTATTGGCCACCGCGATCATGGCGTCCGGCACCTTGGGATGCGTCGGGTTGGCATGGATCATTTTCTGCAGCACCCAGGTGGACCCCTTGTAGTCGCGCTGCGCGTAGAGCGAGTTGCCGAGCCAGAACTGCGCCAGCGGCAGGTAGGGGCTCTGCGGATATTTCTTGATAAACGATGAGAACGAATTCCCGGCGCTCTTGAAATCGCCCGTCTGGAAATGCTTGAGCGCGGCGTCGTATTCGGGCTTCTCGCCCGGCTGCGACGTGCCTTGGTGGTCTTCGACCGAAGCGTGCTGCGGCTCGAACTTCTTCAGGCGCGCATCCAGGTCGGCGTAATAGTCCTTCTGCTGCTTCTGCAGCGTCGCCACCGTGTTCTGCAGCACTTCGTTCTGGCCGCGTAGCCGCGCCAGTTCCTGGCGTAGGCCTTCGAGCTGGTTCTGCAGGTCGAGCGTGGTGCGGCTGTTCTGCTCGATGCGCTGGGTCGCAGTCGCCTGGAAGCTGTTGAACTGGTCGCGCAGGTTGATGACCGTCTTGCGCGCCTGCTCATCGTCGAACACTCCGGCGTGTGCCTGCGTGGGTGGCAGCATACCGCCGCTAGCCATGGCGGCGAGCCACAACAGGGTGGAAACGTGTACTTTCATGGATGGGTCGTCGTTGGTTGTGTCGGTAAACCCTCGTCAGATCGCCGTTGGTCTGAGGGCCGAATGCATCGGCGGGCCTATCCGACCCGGAAAAACTCGACGCTCTGCCCCGCATTGACCGCCCGCTTGAGCCACGACGGCATCTCGCCCTGCCCGTCCCAGGTCAGCCCTTCCGCGTTGCGGTAGCAGACCACCGGCGGCGGCGGTGCGGCCGGTGGCGGTGGGGACGGCGGCGGTTCGAAGCAACCCGCCGCGTCGAGGTCCTCCAGGGTGAGCCCGTAGTCGTCCATCTGCGCCTGGATCCAGCGGATCGCGTCCGCCCGCTCAGTTTTTGCTGTCATCGCTGCCGTCACGGCTGTCGTTGCCTTCGTCCTGATTGTTAGGCAGCGCCGCCGCCCCCGGCTCGTTGCCCGGCTCTTCCCCTTGGGCTTCCTACGCAGTGGCCGCCGAACTTCCGGCCTGCCGAGTTTGCTAGTCAGAATAGGGGCGGACCGGCCGCGCCCGCCAACCTGTCGTTCAGTACAAGAGATCGATTAGGAAACGCTCGGGCTTCTTGCCAATCCACGCGGGTGCCCGACCGCGCCCCGACCAGGTCTGGCCCGTCTTGGGGTTGCGGTACCTCGGAGGCGGCGTGGCCTTCGTCTTCGTCGGAACAGCGCGGGCAGCGGGCTCAACACTGGGCTTGCCCGCAATGTCCTCAATGCTGAGGTCGTACTCCTGCATCAACTGCCGAATCTCCTCCACGACCTTTGGCACTTCCGTGGCTCGCAACTGCTCAAGTTGCGCATTGACAGATGCCAGTTGAGCGAGCAGTGAGGATTGGGACGGGCTTTGGGTTGCGGTAGGCGCTTTTTGCTCCTGTCGCGGCTTCCGGGTTTGCGTCTTCTGAGTCGGCGCTTCCGGGGCAGCCTCCACTCCAGGCAGTGTTATCTGCTTCGGCCCGCGCTTCCGGGTTGGGGTCTCTTGAGTCGTGACTTCCGGAGCGGCAACTTCAGCTAGGATTTTCGGCTTCCGACCGCGCTTTGGGGTCCGCCTCTCTTCCGGCGCAGCTTCCGGAGTGGCAGTTTCGGTGAGCGCTTTCGGCTTCCGACCGCGCTTCGGGGTCCGCGTCTCTTCCGGCGCAGCTTCCGGAGCGGCAGTTTCGGTGAGCGCTTTCGGCTTCCGACCGCGCTTTGGGCTCCGCCTCTCTTCCGGCGCAGCTTCCGGAGCGGCAGTTTCGGTGAGCGCTTTCGGCTTCCGACCGCGCTTCGGGGCCCGCGTCTCTTCCGGCGCAGCTTCCGGGGCTGGGGCGTAAAGCGGTGCTACCGGGGCGGCCGTTTCGGTCAGTTCGTCCTGGGCGGCAGCTTCCATCGGTTCGTCCGTGGCCAGGACTTCAACCGGAGCTTCGGCCACGGCTTCAGTGGTCGCTTCCGAGGGCATGACTTCAATGGGCGCTTCCGGCGCGTCAGATTCAGTCAACGCTTCCGAGGCGGCGGCTTCCATCGATTCTTCCGCTGCCACGTCTTCCGTTGCAGCGTCCGGGGCTGCGTAAGGCCGCCGGCGCCGATATGACACGGTCGCCGTCGGGCCACTATCCCGGCTTGTCGCCCAGAAGTCCAAGCGTCGGACCTGAGTGTCAACGCTGCCACCACCGACGCATGCATCACTGGCTTCACCAATGACGGGATCCGCGTCGCGCATCGCCTCAGCGATGGGAAGCTCCATCTGACCAAGTCCGTCCGTCGCATTGCTCGCGACAACGGGTTCAACCACTTGCTCGGGGGCCAATTTGTTCTCCTTCATTGAAGTCACTGCAGGTGCAGACGCTTCCTTATCCCATGGACGGTGAGACCTTGTCTCTCGCGTGTCGTTCGCTTCTCGCCAAGCCTTCCTTCCGAATTCTCGCGCCCAATCAACGCCGTACGACTTCGGGACCTTTCTGCCGACCTCGCCGTATTCGACGTCCTCGGGCTCGGTGTAATAGAGAGACTGGATGAGCGGATCGCGTCCGCCCGCTCAGTTTTTGCTGTCATCGCTGCCGTCACTGCTGTCGTTGCCATCGTCCTGATTGCCAGGCAGCGCCGCCGCCTCCTGCTCGTTGCCCCGCACTTCCCCCTGGTCTTCCTGCGCAGTCTCTTCCTGCGCAGTGGCTGCCGAACTTCCGACCTTGCGCCGCCGCCCCCCGTCGCGTTCGCGCGGCGCGACGCGCAAGGTGGCCAGCAGCTGGCGCGCGAGCGCCGCTTCCGCTTCGCCGCGCTCGGCCCGGCGCAGTGCCGCGGCGAGTTCCGCCTGCACGGCCTCCAGGTCGCCCGCCGCCTTGCGTTGCGCCTGCTCGGCTACCGCGAGCCGATCGGCCAGCGCCGCGGCCTGCGCTTCGAGCTTGGCGCGGCCCTCCGCCTGCGCCACGGCCGCATCGCGCGCTTCGCTGCGTGCCGCCGCCAGTTCGGCGCGCAGGTCTTCGGCCGTGCGCTCGCTCTTCTGGCGCGCGGTGCGCTCCTGGTCGAGTTCGCGCAAGCTGCGCCGCTCGCTGGCTTCGGCGCGTTCCTGCGCCAGCGTCACTGCCTCGCGCGCTCGCTCCAGCTCCGCCGAGAATTGGGTTCGCAAGGCGTCCAGCTGGCGCCGGCCCGTTTCGAGTTCCGTCCGCCCCGCCTCGAGCCGGGCCTGCGTGGCGGCGTGCGCCTGTCGCTCCGTGGCCAGGCCTGCCTGCACCGTGTCGTGCGCCTGCCGCGCTTCCGCCAGCTGGGCGGCAATGGCCGCCGCATCCTCGCGCGCGGCGGCCGTCTCCACGCGCGCCGCGTCGCGCTCGGCTTCCGCTTCGCTCGCGACGTGCCGGGCTTCCGCGCGCAGCGTCGCCAGTTCGGCGGTGGCCGCTTCGTTGGCCGACTGCCAGATGGTCTGGACCGCCTCGGCAGCGATCTGCTTGAGGGGGTCCGGCAGGTCCGGATGGTCGATGGTCACGCGCGTACGGCCGCGCAGCTCCTGCCAGAACTGCTGCAGCACCTCGGCGGGCGTGCCCATGCTGCCCTTGCGGACCAGGCTGTAGAGCTTGTTGGCCGTGGGTGTGACGCCGTAGCGGAAGAACAGCAGGCCGCAGACCTCGCGGTACAGCGCGCGGGTTTCGGGAAAGCGCCCGCGCAGTTCGGCCAGGTCGGCCTGCAGCGTGGCATCGGTCAAGTCGAGGTCGGCCACCGGCATCGGGAAAAAGTGAGTCATGTGACCATATATAATACTACGTATTACGTTTAATAGTTAACGTTTGTTATCATACTTTAGACATAACTGCGCTTATGTCTATAATAATGGCTCGAACCGCCTCCCACGCTGACCCGACCTTGGAATCGCCCGCCCATCCGCCCTCCCCGCCTGCTTCCGGCCTCCTCGCCGCATTGCCCACGCCGCTGGAGCAGCTGCGCCTGCCGCCGGCGCTGTCCGGGCGCGACGGCAGCAACCGCGCACCGGCCACGGCCACACGCATTGCTGCGACCGACGACCTGCCCGCCGTCACCGCCTGGCTCGCGCGCTATGCCGACAGCGCAACGACGCTCTCCGCCTACCGCCGCGAGGTGGAGCGGCTGATCCTGTGGGCCGTGCTGCAACTGGGCAAGCCACTGTCTTCACTGACTCACGAAGACCTGCTCGTTTATGAACGCTTCCTGGCCGACCCGCAGCCGGCCGCGCGCTGGGTCTTGACCGGCAGCAAGAAGCTCGCACGCAACCACCCCGATTGGCGCCCGTTTGCCGGGCCGCTGTCGCCCGCCAGCGTGCGCCACGCCCTGGTCATCCTGAATGCGCTGTTTGCCTGGTTGACCGAGGCCGGCTACCTGGCCGGCAACCCGCTCGCGCTGGCCAGGCGCCGGCGCGCCCCCAGCCGGCCACGGATCACGCGTTACCTCAGTCACGAGCTGTGGGCGACCGTCAAGGAAACCGTCGAGGCGATGCCGGTAGGCACCGAGCGCGAGCGGCTGCATGCGGCGCGCTGCCGCTGGGTGCTGACGGTGCTCTACCTGGGCGGGCTGCGGGCCGCCGAGGTGACAGGCACTCCCATGGGGGCGTTCTTCTGCCGGCGCGATGCCCAGGGCACCGAGCGCTGGTGGCTCGAGGTGACCGGCAAGGGTAACAAGACCCGGCTGGTGCCGGCCTCCGATGAGCTGATCGCCGAACTGGCGCGCTACCGCCGCGCCCACGGACTGCCGCCTAGCCCGCAGCCCGGGGAAACGCGCCCGCTGGTGCTGCCGGTCATCGGCCGTGATCAGGGGCGCGACAAGGCCCTGTCGCGCGGGGCGCTGCACCTGATTCTGAAAGAGGTGTTCGGCCTGGCGGCCGAGCGCCTGCGCGCGCGCGGGCCCGCATGGGAAGCGCAGGCCGATGTCCTGGCCAGCGCCTCGGCGCACTGGCTGCGTCACACCGCCGGCTCGCACATGACCGACCAGCAGGTCGACCTGCGTTTTGTGCGGGACAACTTTGGCCATGCCTCGATTGCCACCACCAGCACTTACCTGCACAGCGAGGAGGATGCGCGGCATCAGGCCACACAGGAGCGGCATCGCATCGGCTGGGACACCTTCAGCAAGTAAGGTTGCTGATTCAATGGAGAGCTGGTCTCCCTGTCCTATCGGCAGGCAAAGCGGACAATCTTCGTTGGGCAGCAAATGCCGGCCACAGGTGTCCCACATTGATACAATCGAACGCGATCTACTTATATTCTACGAGGACGATGGCAAAGGTGGCTACGCGCGAAAGGGTGATAACCGCAGCGGACAGCTGCCTCGAATGCGGCACGCGGGAACTGGTCGAGGACGGGTGGACGGCAGCACTGTCCCCCATCAGCAAACAAGGAACATCCACGCGCGAAGCCGGCGAGCTGCAGAGCCCGAACGCCAAGGCCGGCCTCGAGGATGCCAGCCCGAAGAACCAGATTGCTTCGATTCTCGGCCACGTGGCCGAGAAGGTGCGCCTCTTTAGCGAGGACGATGAACTGGTGAATGAGGTGCCGGCATGAGCGAACTTGTTCCGGGCAGTGCCGACTATGGCAGCATGCACGGCGACATCGTCTCCTTGCTGGAAGGCGCCCATCGTGCCGCCGCCCGCAGTGTCAACGTGCTGATGACTGCCACCTACTGGGAAATCGGCCGCCGCATCGTCGAGTTTGAGCAAGGTGGGCAGGGCCGCGCTGGCTATGGGCAAGCCTTGCTCAAGCGGCTCTCGGCTGATCTCTCGAGGAGGTTCGGGCGTGGCTTCTCGGAGCGCAACCTGGAGCAGATGCGCCTGTTCTACCAGGCTTGGCCCATCGACCACATTTCGCAGACACCGTCTGCGAAATTGCCCACCGCCCGGATTTCGCAGACATCGTCTGCCATTTCCACTGGTGAGATTTCCAACGCCTTGTCCCGGAATGCCGTCGACCTGTCGGAGCTATCCAAAGCCTTCCCGCTGCCCTGGTCGGCGTACGTCCGACTGCTCTCGGTTCGCAATGAGATGGCGCGCGGATTCTACGAAACCGAAGCCCTGCGCTGCGGCTGGTCGGTACGGCAACTCGACCGGCAGATTAATAGCCAGTTCTACGAACGCATTGCCCTGTCACGCAACAAGGCCGCCATGTTGCAGAAAGGCGAAGCAGCCGAAAGCGCCGATGTCATCACACCTGAGCAGGCCTTGAAGGACCCGTTCGTGCTGGAGTTCCTCAATCTGAAGGACGAATATTCCGAGTCGGACCTCGAAGAGGCGCTAATCCAGCACTTAGCCGACTTCCTCTTGGAACTGGGCGACGACTTCGCCTTTGTCGGGCGTCAGCGCCGTCTACGCATCGACGACAGCTGGTTTCGCGTCGATTTGCTGTTCTTCCACCGCCAGCTCAAATGCCTGCTGGTCATCGACCTCAAGATCGGCAAATTCAGCCATGCTGATGCCGGCCAGATGCACATGTACCTGAACTACGCCCGCGAGCACTGGATGAAGCCGGGCGAAAACCCGCCCGTGGGGTTGATCCTGTGTGCGAGCAAGGGTAGCAACGAGGCGCACTACGCGCTGGAGGGCCTGTCGAACAAGGTGCTGGCCGCCGAATACCAGACCGTGTTGCCTAACGAGAATCTGCTGGCCGCGGAACTGGCCAGGACAAGGCGCGAGCTGGAGGCACGCCTTGGCCGGCTAAACGACGCAGGGAGCGCCGAATGAATGCGCGGCCTGAAACTGCATTGTCGGACGTGCCGCGCCGAAGCGAACCGGTGTACGTCCGCGCGGCCACCAGCGACGCTGGAGCGATTCTTCCATAGCGGGGGCCATGTCGATGCCGGACGTAAAGCCAAAGGCCGCGCGCAAATCCTCGCCCTCCTGGAGCGATGTCAAAGCCAAGCTGGCCGACTTCGACCGTGCCGGCCTGATCGGGCTGGTACAGGCCACCCTGTACGTGGCGAGTAAGGACAACCAGGCCTTCTTGCACGCCCGGTTTACGCTGGGCCAAGATGTGCTCAAGCCATACAAAGTGACCATCGACCGCTGGCTGTGGCCAGATCTGTTCAAGAACCAGGACACCTCGGTAGCCAAGGCGAAGAAGGCGATCTCGGAGTACAAGAAGGCCAATGGCCAGCCGCAAGGGATGGCCGAACTGATGGTGTTCTATTGCGAACGGGCGTCTGGCTTCAGCGTTGACCTTGGCTACCAGGACGATGGCTATTTTGACGCCTTGGTGCGCATGTTCGAGCAGTCGCTGCAAATGATCGCTACCTTGCCCGATACTCAGCGGCCGGCACTCTGGGCACGTCTTGCCCAAGTGCGCCGCACCAGTGACCATTTCGGCTACGGGGTGGGCGATGACATGGATGCATTGCTGGCCGAGTATGACGTCGATGGCTGATCGTGATGCGTTCGCCGCGCTGCAAGCCGAGAACGCCCGCCTGATCGCGTTACTGGAATCGCATGGCATCGCGTGGCGCTTGCCGCCGAAGGAGGCCGCGCCTGGTGTTCAGGAAGCGGAGCGGTCGCACTTTTCCACGGTCGACAAGGTGGCGCTGTTCCGCCGGTTGTTTCGCGGGCGCACGGATGCCTACCCAATCCGCTGGGAGAGCAAGTCCACGGGCAAGGCTGGCTACGCGCCGGCTTGCGCCAACGAATGGCGCGCCGGCCTTTGCGAGAAGCCGCGCATCAAGTGCGGCGACTGCGGCAACCGCTTGCTGATCCCGCTCTCTGATCAGGTCATCTACGACCATTTGGCCGGTGAGCACACGGTGGGCATCTATCCGCTGCTGGAAGACGACACCTGCTATTTCCTTGCCGTCGATTTCGACGAGGCCGAGTGGCGGGACGATGCCCGTGCCTTCGTGCAGTCCTGCGGGGAACTCGGTGTGCCGGTCGCGCTGGAGATTTCCCGTTCCGGCCAGGGCGCGCATGCCTGGGTCTTCTTCGCGGGCAAGGTGTCGGCGCGCGATGCGCGCCGCCTGGGCACGGCCATCATCAGCCACACCTGCTCGCGTACCCGGCAACTCAAGCTCGCCTCCTATGACCGTCTGTTTCCCAACCAGGACACGATGCCAAAGGGTGGCTTCGGCAATCTGATCGCGCTGCCACTGCAGAAGCGACCGCGTGAGCACGGCTGTAGCGTGTTCGTCGATGCCGATTTTCATCCCTATCCCGACCAGTGGGCGTTCCTGGCATCAATCCGGCCGATGGTACCGCGCGACATCGAGCCAACCATCTTTCGTGCCACGGGTAGCGTCCATCCGCTGGATGTCACCTTCATCGGCGATGAGGACTTGGCCACGCCATGGAAGCAAAACGCTTCGGCGGCAAGGAAGCTTGGAAGCAAGATGCCGGAGTCACTGACCGTGACGCTGGCCAACCTAGTCTATTTTGAGACGGCGCAACTGCCGCAGCCGCTGGCCAACCGCCTGACCGCCTGCTGGCATTGCGGCCCGGCCGGTAGGCGTACTGCTCGAATGGAAGATCCGCTTCGAAGACCGGTTCGAGCACCAGCATCGCTGCTGTCATGCACACCCGACCCCGCAAGGTCGAGATGCCCAGCCGGAGCCATGCGCCCATTCCTCGCCAAAGTACACGGCCAAGTGCTCAGCGAAGGCGCGGACCTTGGCGGACAGATACGCCGGTGGGGATAGAGCACGTGGATACCGATAGGCGTGACGCTGTAGTCGGGCAGCACAGGCACCAACCGCCCGGCCCGGATATCGTCGCCCACGATAAAGTCCGGTTGAATGATGATGCCCAGTCCGTCGAGTGCCACGCAACGCAGCAAATCGCCGTTATTGGCGCGCATCGGGCCAGCCACCTTCACCAGGTGCACCGCGCTATCTTTCTCAAGCCGCAGGCACGAGTTCCATCTCCGTTGAGCAGACAGATAGCATCCACGGTGTCGGTCTCATGCATGCTTGGGTGGCGGCTCTGGTCAATCATGTGGTGATCCGCGCCGATCCGGGCGAAGCCCGCGCGCGCCAGCGCCCTCAGCGTTTCAGTGGGAACGCCGCCCGGCATCGGTTCGATGGCGAACCGGCGAACCTTGATCTGCCCGTCGTCCGCTGCAAGCACCGCCGACGCCGGCCCCTTGTCTTCCATCAGGCCCGGACCGAGCGTATCGCCAAGGCCCTCGGCCCAGATCTCCATCAGGCCACCGAGTCCGGCCTCCACTGTGGCACCGGACGGCGGGCCGTCGACGATGATCACCGATTTGCGCCATCACCGTTGTCGCCGGTGATGACCCGTCGCAGCATGTTTTCCAGTCCTAGGTAGCTCATATTCGTGCCTCGCTGGGCGTGTAATGTCGTTCCTGGGGTTTTGTCCGTGAGCAGCGACAAGTAGTCGGATCGAAGCGCGAAGGGATATCGAGCCGTGTCGGAATGGCGCGCAGTTTTGTCGAGGCAGGCTCGCGGCCAGTGTCAGTCGGCACACGACACTTCCAACGGTTCTGGGCCAGCCCGTCCGCGAAATCCGCGCTCGCGTCCACTGTCAGCCGCGCAGCAGGAAGCGCACAGCCGCGTCCGAAAACGCCTGGGGCAACTCCCAGTTTCGACAGGTGGACAGCAACCCCATCCGATCCCGACAACGGAAACGTTCTCCGCAGGGATCAGACAGGAGCGCGAAGCCCGCTGGCTCCCACTATGCAACTTCAGTGTCATCGTCTTCCGCGCCGACCCACTCGGCGTCAAGCTTTCGCATGTTATCCAGAATCTTGAGCAAGTAATGCAGCGCATGCGTCACATCGTCGGTTGAGAAGTCTGCCAAGAGTTGTTGGTAATACATACGGATCTTGGGTTGCGCAAGGACCAGCCACACGTGACGGCCCCGCTCGGTCATGGTCACGATTCGCGAGCGGCGGTCTTGCGCGTCTGGCGCAATGGAGACATGCCCATCGCGCTCCATCCGGCTGATCAGCCCGGACAAATTCTGTCGGGTCACCATCAGGTATCGAGCGAGATCACCGATGCTCATGCCGCCCTGTGCCTGCCTTCGCGACAGGGCGCCCAGAACCGCCCACTGCTGCGTGGTTAGCCCTTCCTCTTCCACGGCTCGGCTCCCCGTTTTGTGCAACATGTTTGCGCATTGATAGAGTCGGAAGAACAGCCTGTTGGCAAGCTCTATCTTCGGTGAATCGGTATTCTCAGGGTATTTCATAGCCAGACCTCATAAATTTTGGCTTGCCAACGGCAACGCTTGCACCTAGTATAGGTCAACATGTTTACTTATGTTGTGAGCGCTGAAGTGCACATTGACACGCAGAGCCATGACAAACAACTGGAGGCATCATGCAACGATTCGAAGGCAAGACAGTAGTGGTCACTGGCGGCGGCGGCGGTATCGGCGGGGCAACGTGCCGCCGCTTCGGCCGGGAAGGCGCGCGCGTCGCGGTATTTGACCTGAACCTCGATGCGGCTGAAAAGGTGGCCGCCTCCATCCGGGCCGACGGCGGGGTCGCCGAGGCCATCCCTTGCGACATTACGGACCGCGCCAGCGTGGAGGCCGCCGTCTCGGCGACCGAGTCCAAGCTGGGTCCGATCGACGTGCTGGTCAACAACGCGGGCTGGGATGTCTTCAAGCCCTTCACCAAGACGGAGCCGGCGCAGTGGGACAAGCTCATTGCCATCAACCTGACCGGCGCGCTGCACATGCACCACGCAGTACTGCCCGGCATGGCGGCGCGCAAGGCGGGGCGCATCGTCAATATCGCGTCCGACGCGGCGCGGGTCGGCTCCTCGGGCGAGGCAGTTTATGCAGCGTGCAAGGGCGGGCTGGTGTCCTTCTCCAAGACCATCGCGCGCGAGCACGCGCGGCACGGCATCACCGTGAATGTGGTCTGCCCCGGCCCGACCGACACCTCGCTGTTCGCTGAATACAAGGAAGGCGCCGGCAACCCGGAAAAACTGATGGAGGCCTTCACGCGTTCCATCCCGCTGGGCCGCATCGGCCAGCCGGACGACCTGCCTGGCGCCGTGCTGTTCTTCGCCAGCGACGACGCCGCCTATGTGACTGGCCAGGTCCTGAGCGTTTCAGGCGGCCTGACGATGAACGGTTGACACCACCAAACACCAAAGGAGCATGCAATGAATTTCGAAGACATTCTGTACGAGAACCGCAACGGCGTGGCCTGGATTACCATCAACCGGCCGGACAAGATGAACTCGTTTCGCGGCCAGACTTGCGACGAACTGATCAAGGCCCTGAACAAGGCTGGCTACGATAAAAGCGTTGGTGCCATCGTGCTGGCCGGCGCCGGCGACCGCGCCTTCTGCACCGGCGGCGACCAGTCGGCGCACGACGGCAACTACGATGGCCGCGGCACCATCGGCTTGCCGATGGAAGAACTGCACGACGCTATCCGCAACGTGCCCAAGCCCGTCATCGCGCGCGTACAGGGTTATGCCATCGGCGGTGGCAATGTGCTGTGCACGATCTGCGACCTGACTATCTGCTCGGAAAAGGCCATCTTCGGCCAGGTCGGCCCGAAGATGGGATCGGTGGATCCCGGCTATGGCACCGCGTTCCTGGCACGCGTCGTCGGCGAAAAGAAGGCCCGTGAGATCTGGTACATGTGCCGCCGCTATTCGGGTCAGGAAGCCGTGGCAATGGGGCTGGCCAACGCGTGCGTGCCGCACGACCAGCTCGACGCCGAAGTGCAGAAGTGGGGTGAAGAGCTTTGCGAACGCAGCCCGACCGCCCTCGCCATCGCCAAGCGTAGCTTCAACATGGACACGGCACACCAGAGCGGCATTGCGGGCATGGGCATGTACGCGCTGAAGCTGTACTACGACACCGAAGAGTCCCGCGAAGGCGTGGCGGCGCTCAAGGAAAAGCGCAAGCCCGAGTTCCGGAAGTACGCGAAGTAACAGCGGACACCGGTCGATCCCACCTCCCCTTATGCCAGGGGGCCACGCAGCGAACGTGCGCCCTCGGGCTCGCTCATCCAGGAGACAAGCAAATGAACCCCTATCTCAATGACGACCTCGTGACGCTCGGCGATCACGCCCGGCGCTTCGCCACCGATCGCATCGCGCCAGGCTATCAGGAGCGCGACCAGACCCGCGTGCTCGATCGCACCCTGATGCGCGAAATGGGCGAGATGGGCTTCATCGCCCCCGAGCTGCCGGAGCAGTATGGCGGCCAGGGCCTGGGTTGCCTTGCCGCGGGCGTGATCCACGAGGAGGTGGCACGGGCCGACCTGAGCCTGTCCTATATCAACCTGCTGGCCTCCCTGAACGGCCAGATCCTCTGGCACCATGGCAAGCCCGAAGTGGTGGGCCCCTGGCTGGCACGCCTCACCCGCGGCGAAGCACTGCTCGCGATCGCGCTGACCGAGCCGCGCGGCGGCTCGGATGCCGCCAACCTGCGCCTGCGCGTCGAGCGGGTCGGCGACGAGTACGTGATCAATGGCGAGAAGACCTCGATCTCGGCGGCCGACCAGGCAGACGCCGCAGTGGTCTTCGGCCGCACCGGCACGCCCGAATCGGCGGCGCACGGCGTCACGGCGCTGCTCGTCCCGATGAACCTCCCCGGGATCACTACCAATCGTTTCGACTGTCACGGACAGCGCGCGATCGGCCGCGGCTCGATCTTCTTTGAGAACGTGCGTGTCCCGGTGGATCACAGGCTCGGCGACGAGAACAAGGGCTTTGTCCAGGTGATGCAGGGTTTTGACTTCTCGCGCGCGCTGATCGGGCTGCAGGTCCTGGCCGTCGCTCGGGTGGCGCTCGAAGAGACCTGGGCCTATGTCGCCGAGCGTCAGGCGTTCGGCAAGCCGCTGTCTGCGTTCCAAGGGGTGTCGCACCCGCTGGCCGATTTCGATACCCAGGTCGAGGCAGCGCGCCTGCTGTGCCTGCAGGCCCTCTGGCTGAAAGACAACGGCGCTCCGCACAGCGCCGAGGCCGCCATGTGCAAGTGGTGGGCGCCAAAGCTGGCGTACGACGTCGTGCACCAATGCCTGCTCATGCATGGGCACGGTGGCTATGACCGTGGACCGATGGAACAGCGCCTGCGCGATGTGCTGGGCTTCCAGATCGGTGACGGCACCGCCCAGATCATGAAGACCATTATCGCCCGCACGCGTGCCGGCCGCAACGCAGTACCCGTCTGACTCGCACGCTTCCCATAACGACAAAGGAGACGCCATGGAATTCGACGCCGTGCTGCTGCCAACGCGCCGCGCAGAGAGCATCGCCAGGGGCTACTGGCATGACCGCACGATCAACGACGACCTGGACGCTTGCGTGGCTACCTGCCCGGACAAGCTCGCCCTGACGGCGCTGCGGTTCGAAACCGGCGAAGTGCGGCGCTTCACCTATCGCGAACTGGCGGTGCTGGCCGACCGGATCGCCGTGGGGCTGGCGCGCCTTGGTGTCGGGCGCAACGACGTGGTGGCAATGCAGTTGCCAAACTGGTGGCAGTTCAGCCTGCTGTACCTGGCCTGCTCACGCATCGGGGCGGTGCTCAATCCGCTCATGCATATCTTCCGCGAGCGCGAGCTGTCGTTCATGCTCAGGCACAGCGAGGCCAAGATCCTGATCGTGCCCCAGTCGTTCCGGGGCTTCGATCACGAGACCATGGCCCGTACGCTGCAAGCGGACCTGCCCTCCCTGCAGCGCATTGTCGTCGTCGACGGCGTGGGCCCCGATGCCTTCGACGCCCTGCTCACGACGCCGGAATGGGAGAACGATCCCGACGCCACCGCCATCCTGACCCGCGATCGGCCAGGTCCCGACGACATCACGCAACTGATCTACACCTCGGGCACCACCGGCGAGCCCAAGGGGGTGATGCACTCGGCCAACACCCTGATGGCCAACATCGTCGCCTATGCACAGCGCCTGCACCTGGGTCAGGACGACGTGATCCTGATGGCGTCACCGATGGCGCACCAGACCGGATTCATGTACGGCCTGATGATGCCGGTCATGCTTCGTGCCGGTGTGGTCCTGCAGGACATCTGGGAACCGAAGAAGGCCATTGACGTCATTCGTGCCGAGGGTGTCTCCTTCACCATGGCCTCGACGCCATTCCTGACGGACCTCACGAAGAATGTCGAGGAAAGCGGCAATGCCGTGCCGAGCCTGCGGTCCTTCCTTTGCGCCGGCGCCCCCATCCCCGGCACGCTAGTCGAGCAAGCGCGCCGGGTACTGGGCAGCAAGATCGTGTCGGCCTGGGGCATGACAGAGAACGGCGCCGTCACGCTGATCCACCTCGACGACGATGACCGGCTTGCCTTCACCACCGACGGCTGCCCGTTGCCTGGTGTGGAGCTAAAAATCATTGAAGCTGACGGCGAGCCGGCGCCTGCGGGGCAAGTGGGACGGCTGGTCGTGCGCGCCTGCTCCAACTTCGGCGGCTACCTGAAACGACCGCAATGGAATGGCACCGATCCCGAGGGATGGTTCGACACCGGTGACCTAGCCAGCATGGATGCCAACGGCTATATCCGCATCAGCGGACGCAGCAAGGACGTCATTATCCGCGGCGGCGAGAACATCCCCGTGTTCGAGATCGAAGCCTTGCTCTACAAGCACCCTGCGGTGGCACAGGTGGCCATCGTCGCCTACGCGGACACGCGCCTGGGTGAGCGCGCATGCGCGGTGGTCGTGCCCAAGCGAGGCCAGGGCCTCGAATTCGCCGAGATGGTCGATTTCCTCAAGGCCCAAAAGGTCGCTATCCAGTACATCCCCGAACGGCTAGTCGTGCGCGAAGCCATGCCCGCCACGCCGTCCGGGAAGATCCAGAAGTTCCGGCTGCGCGAGATGTTGCAAGACGGTACCCTTTGAAAGGCCCCTGACATGGAAGAGCAAGTTGTACTCGTCGAACGCACCGGCCGCGTCGGCATCATCACGCTAAACCGGCCCAGGCAGCTCAACGCCCTTAACGATGCCGTGATGGACCGGTTGGGCGAGGCGCTGCTGGACCTCGACGCCGACGATGGCCTTGGTGCGATCGTCATTACCGGCGGAGCCAAGGCCTTCGCCGCGGGTGCGGACATCGCCGCGATGGCGGACTGGTCCTATATGGATGTCTACCGCAGCGACTTCATCACACGCAACTGGGAAACCATCCGCCGCGTACGCAAGCCTGTCATCGCCGCGGTCGCGGGCGTGGCCATGGGCGGCGGCTGCGAGCTGGCGCTATCGTGCGACATCGTCATTGCCGCCGAAAGCGCCAGATTCGCGCTGCCGGAGATCCGGCTGGCCATGCTGCCCGGCGCCGGCGGCACGCAGCGACTGCCGCGCGCGATCGGCAAGGCCAAGGCGATGGACATGTGCCTGTCGGCGCGCCAGCTCGATGCCGGCGAGGCCGACCGTTACGGCCTGGTGTCACGCGTCGTCGCGGACGCGCGGCTGATGGAGGAAACCCTTGCCCTGGCCAACTCGATCGCCAGTTACTCGCTGCCCGCGCTGATGGCAATCAAGGAGTCGGTCAACCGGGCCTACGAATCCTCGCTGGGCGAGGGTATCTGGTTTGAGCGGCGTCATTTGCACGCGCGCTTTGCGAGCGAGGACGCGCACGAAGGCATGCATGCCTTCCTCGAAAAGCGCAAGCCGGTGTTTGGTCACCGCTGATTTCAGACGACGAGAGTTAGAGGGTATCCCCATGTCCATTGATAGCGAATCCTTTGAGCTCCTGCTCGCTTCCGTGCAGCGCTTCGTCCGCGAGCGGCTCATTCCCGCCGAAGATGTGGTGGAGCGGACTGATGACGTGCCCGACGACATCGTCGAGGACATGAAGGCGATGGGCCTGTTCGGGCTGTCGATTCCGGAGGAGTACGGGGGCATCGGATTGTCCATGAGCCAGGAATGTCGCGTCGCCTACGAGATCGGACACACGGCGCTGGCCTTCCGGTCGGTCTTTGGCACCAACGTCGGGATCGGCTCCCAAGGCATCCTGATGGACGGCACGGAGGAACAGAAGCGCGCCACCCTGCCGCGGGTGGCGAGCGGCGAGCTGATCATGTCCTTCGCCCTGACGGAGCCGGACGCCGGATCCGACTCGGCCGCGATCAAAACCCGTGGCGAGCGCGACGGCGACGACTACATCCTGAATGGCAGCAAGCGCTTCATTACCAACGCGCCACGTGCCGGGGCGTTTACCTTGATGGCGCGCACCGATGGCCCGGGTGCTGGCGGCATCTCGTCATTCATCGTGCCGGCCGACTTGCCCGGCTTGAGCCTGGGCAAGCCTGATAAGAAAATGGGACAGCGCGGCACCAAGACCTGCGACGTCATCCTCGAGAATGTGCGGGTGCCGGCGAGCAACATCATCGGCGGCAAACCGGGACAGGGCTTCAAGACGGCCATGAAGGTACTGGATCGCGGACGCCTCCATATTTCGGCCGTGGCCTGCGGCATGGCCCAGCGCATCCTGGACGAGGCGGTTCGCTATGCGCGCGAGCGCAAGCAGTTCGGTAAGCGCATCGGCGACTTCCAGCTTGTCCAGGCCATGCTCGCCGACAGCCAGGCTGAGCTCTATGCCGGCTGGAGCATGGTTCAGGACTGTGCCCTGCGCTATGACGCAAAGCCTGCGGGGCAAAGCGATCCGGAAGTGAGCATGCGTGCGTCGTGCTGCAAGCTTTTCTGCACCGAAATGGTTGGCCGGGTCGCGGATCGTGGCGTACAGGTGCACGGAGGCTCCGGCTACATCAACGAGTTTCCAGTGGAAAGGTTCTACCGGGATGTTCGCTTGCTACGCCTGTATGAGGGCACCACGCAGATCCAGCAACTGATCATCGGCCGCGCGCTGATGGATCGAGACTAAGCCGGTCAGATCATGGCAACCCAAGACATTCAAGTGGAGCTCGGGCCCCGCGAGGCCATGGAATACGACGTGGTCATCGTCGGCGGCGGCCCCGCCGGCCTGGCCACCGCCATCCGCCTGAAGCAACTCGCGCAGGAAAAAGGCGTCAACGTGTGCGTACTCGAAAAGGGCTCGGAGCCTGGCGCGCACATCCTGTCGGGCGCCATCATGGATCCGCGCGCCCTCAATGAACTGATCCCGAACTGGAAGGAACTGGACGCGCCGCTGAACCAGGCCGTCACCGAAGACAAGTTCCTGTTCCTGAACGAGACCGGCTCCAAGGGCACCCCACCCGCGCTGCTGCCCGAGTGCTTCCACAACGAAGGCAACTACATCATCAGCCTGTCGAACTTCGTGCGCTGGCTGGGCCAGCAGGCCGAGGCGCTGGGCGTTGAGATCTTCCCGGGCTTCCCGGCCGCCGAGGTGCTCTACAACGAAGACGGCTCGGTCAAGGGCGTGGCCACCGGCAATATGGGCATCAACAAGGAAGGCGAGCCCACCGAGAACTTCCAGCTGGGCATGGAGCTGCATGCCAAGTACACCATCTTCGCGGAAGGCGCGCGCGGCCACCTGGGCAAGCAGCTGATCGAGAAATTCAAGCTCGACACTGGCAAGGATCGGCAGAGCTACGGCATCGGCCTGAAGGAACTGTGGGAAATCGACCCGGCCAAGCACAAGCCCGGTCTGGTGGTGCACACCGCCGGCTGGCCGCTGGACCCTGCCACCTACGGCGGCTCGTTCCTGTACCACATGGAAGACAACAAGGTCGCGGTCGGCTTTGTGGTCGGCCTGGACTACACCAACCCGTGGCTGTCGCCGTTCGAGGAATTCCAGCGCTTCAAGACGCATCCGGAAATCCGCCAGTACTTCGAAGGCGGCAAGCGCCTGAGCTACGGCGCCCGTGCCATCACCGCCGGCGGCCTGCTGTCGCTGCCCAAGACCGTGTTCCCGGGCGGCGCCCTGGTTGGCTGCGACGCTGGCTACCTGAATGCCTCGCGCATCAAGGGCAGCCACGCCGCCATCAAGACCGGCATGATGGCCGCCGAGGCCGCCTATGACGCGCTGCAGGCCGGCCGCCAGCACGACGAGCTGGCCGCCTACCCGGCCGCGTTCGAGCAGAGCTGGCTGCACAAGGAACTGCTGCAGGCCAAGAACTTCAAGCAGTGGTTCAAGAAGGGCCGCACCACGGCCACGCTGATGACCGGCATCGAGCAATGGCTGCTGCCCAAGCTGGGCATCCGCAACCCGCCCTGGACCATCCATCGCGTGAAGCCGGACCATGTCTACCTGAAGCCGGCCGCCGAGTGCGAGAAGATCGTGTATCCGAAGCCGGACGGCAAGCTGACCTTCGACCGCCTCAGCTCGGTCTTCATCAGCAACACCAACCATGAGGAAAACCAGCCCGCCCACCTGACGCTGAAGGACGCGAGCGTGCCGGTCAATATCAACTGGGACAAGTACGCGGGCCCCGAAAGCCGCTACTGCCCGGCCGGTGTGTACGAGTTCGTGCAGAACGAGGAAGGCAAGGAGCGCCTGCAGATCAATGCGCAGAACTGCGTGCACTGCAAAACCTGCGATATCAAGGACCCGACGCAGAACATCGTGTGGGTCACGCCGGAAGGCGGCGGTGGTCCGAACTATGCCGCGATGTGATGTGCATACCGGCCCACAAAAACAGGAGACTCATATGCATACCACCGCCACGCGCCATTCCTTCCGCTGGGATGATCCGCTGTTACTGGACACTCAGCTCAGCGCCGATGAACGCGCTGTTCGTGACGCGGCTCACGCGTACTGCCAGGAGCAGCTACTGCCGCGCGTCCAGGAGGCATTCCGCCACGAGAAGACCGATGCCGGCATATTCCGCGAAATGGGAGCGCTGGGCCTGCTGGGCCCGACGATCCCTGAGGCATACGGCGGTGCGAACCTGAACTATGTCAGCTACGGCCTGATCGCCCGCGAAGTCGAACGCGTGGATTCCGGCTATCGGTCGATGATGAGTGTGCAATCTTCGCTGGTCATGGTGCCGATCCATGCCTTTGGCAACGAGGCCACCAAGCAGAAGTACCTGCCGAAGCTTGCCTCCGGCGAGTGGATCGGCTGCTTCGGGCTGACCGAGCCCAATCACGGCTCCGACCCCGGCAGCATGGTCACACGCGCGCGCAAAGTGCCCGGAGGCTACAGCCTCAGTGGCACCAAGACGTGGATCACCAACAGCCCGATTGCCGACGTGTTCGTCGTCTGGGCCAAGGACGAAGCCGATGCGATCCGCGGCTTCGTGCTGGAGAAGGGCGCGAAGGGCCTGTCGGCGCCCGCGATCCACGGCAAGGTCGGCCTGCGCGCCAGCATCACCGGCGAGATCGTGATGGACGAAGTCTTCTGTCCCGAGGAAAACGCCTTCCCGGAAGTGCGTGGCCTCAAGGGCCCGTTCACCTGCCTCAACAGCGCCCGCTATGGCATCGCGTGGGGAGCGCTTGGCGCCGCGGAGGATTGCTATCAGCGCGCGCGCCAGTACGTGCTTGATCGCCAACAGTTCGGTCGACCGCTCGCGGCCAATCAACTGATCCAGAAGAAGCTGGCAGACATGCTGACCGAGATCTCCCTGGGACTGCAAGGTTGTCTGCGGCTGGGTTGGATGAAAGACGAAGGTACGGCGGCAGTCGAGATCACCAGCATCATGAAACGCAACAGTTGCGGCAAGGCGCTGGAGATTGCCCGTACCGCGCGTGACATGATGGGGGGCAACGGTATCAGCGACGAGTTCGGCGTGGCACGGCATCTGGTCAATCTGGAGGTCGTCAATACCTATGAAGGTACACACGATATTCACGCACTGATACTGGGGCGGGCCATCACCGGCATTGCAGCATTCAGCTAAACAGACATTGGGGGGCACGGCCGCTGCCCCTGGGCACCTGACAGGAGAGCAACAATGAAAGTACTCGTCGCAGTCAAGCGGGTGGTGGACTACAACGTCAAGGTCCGCGTCAAGGCGGACGGCACCGGCGTGGATCTGGCCAACGTCAAGATGAGCATGAACCCCTTCGACGAAATCGCCGTCGAAGAGGCCGTGCGCCTGAAGGAAGCCGGTGTTGCCACCGAAGTCATCGCCGTCTCGTGCGGCGTGGCCCAGTGCCAGGAGACCCTGCGCACCGCCATGGCCATCGGTGCCGACCGCGGCATCCTGGTGGAGTCGAATGAAGACCTGCAGCCGCTGGCCGTGGCCAAGCTGCTCAAGGCACTGATCGACAAGGAACAACCGCAACTGGTGATCCTGGGCAAGCAGGCCATCGACGACGATTCGAACCAGACCGGCCAGATGGTGGCCGCACTGGCCGGCCTGCCGCAAGCTACCTTCGCTTCGAAGGTGGTGGTAGCCGACGAGGGTGGGCAAAAGCGGGCTTCGGTGACCCGTGAAGTGGACGGCGGCCTGGAAACGCTGTCGATCAAGCTGCCCGCCGTGGTAACGACTGACCTGCGCCTGAACGAGCCGCGCTACGTCACGCTGCCGAACATCATGAAGGCCAAGAAGAAGCCGCTCGATACCGTCAAGCCGGAAGACCTCGGCGTGGACGTCAAGCCGCGCCTGTCGACCCTGAAGGTGGTCGAGCCGCCCAAGCGCAGCGCGGGTGTGATGGTGCCGGACGTTGCGACGCTGGTGCAGAAGCTGAAGAGCGAAGCCAAAGTTATCTGAGCGCGGGGAGATAGAACATGACTGCACTCGTCATTGCTGAACACGACAATCAATCCATCAAGGCGGCCACGCTGAACACCGTGACGGCTGCTGCCCAGTGCGGCGGCGACGTCCACGTGCTAGTGGCCGGTTCGAACGCGGCAGCTGCCGCTGCTGCCGCCGCGAAGATCGCCGGCGTGAGCAAGGTCCTGCTGGCTGACGCCGCCTACTTCGGCGACGGCCTGGCGGAGAACGTGGCCGAGCAGGCGCTGGCGCTGGTGACCAATGCGGCCAACGACTACAGCCACATCCTGGCCCCGGCCACCCCATACGGCAAGAACATCCTGCCGCGCGTGGCCGCCAAGCTGGACGTGGCCCAGATCTCGGAAATCTCCAAGGTCGACGCCCCGGATACCTTCGAGCGCCCGATCTACGCCGGCAACGCCATTGCCACCGTGAAGTCGGCCGACAAGATCAAGGTCATCACCGTGCGCGGCACGGCGTTCGATGCCGCCGCTGCCGAAGGCGGCTCGGCTGCTGTCGAGAACCTGCCGGCCGTGGCCGACCAGGGCATCTCGCAATTCGTTTCGCGCGAAGTGGCCAAGAGCGACCGTCCGGAACTGACCGCTGCCAAGATCATCGTCTCGGGTGGCCGTGGCGTGGGTTCGGGCGAGAACTACACCAAGGTGCTGACGCCGCTGGCCGACAAGCTGGGCGCCGCGCTGGGTGCGTCGCGCGCTGCCGTGGACGCCGGCTTCGTGCCGAACGACTACCAGGTCGGTCAGACCGGCAAGATCGTCGCGCCGCAGCTGTACATCGCTGTCGGTATCTCCGGCGCGATCCAGCACCTGGCCGGCATGAAGGACTCCAAGGTAATCGTCGCGATCAACAAGGATGCCGAAGCCCCGATCTTCTCCGTGGCCGACTACGGCCTGGTGGGCGACCTGAACACCGTGGTGCCGGAGCTGGTGGAGGCGCTGGGCTGAGGAAAGCGTGCCATACCGAGATCATCGATTCCGGGCGGTACCGCCCTGCACCAGCGCGGCGCCTGCTGCTCCCCATGAAACCACCACAGGCAAGCCATTCACATCTCGAGCGGTGCTTTAAAGCCGGAGCACAAGCTGGCCGGGTGAGCCGAACATCCCGACCATGGAGGAAGCTGGCTTCCCGGGCTTTGTAATGAGCTCGTGGCAGGCACCCCGCAGGCGATCATTGATCGCATGGCCAAGGAGATTGCCACGGCCACGCGCAGCTCCGACGTCGCGAAGAAGCTGACGGAGCTCGGCTTCGTGCCGGTAGGAGGAACGTCAAGGCGGGCAAGATCACCCTTGATTGAGGGCGCCCGCAGGGCGTTCGCCTGACACTGCCCTGCCAAGGCATCAGCCCGTCGGTCGATAAACCGAGCAATTGCCGGGGGTCAGTGGCGACCAATGAGATGTGCGATCAGTTCACTGGCGGTTCCAACGCCGTACTTGCGCATTAGGCGAGCACGATGCGCCTCGACGGTACGGAAGCTGATATTGAGATCGCGAGCGATCTGCTTGCTGCTCTTCCCCGCTACCAGGAACTGCGCAACTTCTCGCTCCCTCAAGGTCAGGTCCTTTGTGACCCGGCGGGCCGACGAATTGTCCTCGAAAGACCATATCGCCACCGCGAAAGGGTCATGGCGATCCGTGGTAGACCTGACGCAGACCCTGAGCCCGGAGTTTCCGACCATTTAGCACCCGCCCGAGCTGGGCCAGACCTGGCCCTTCCGGCAAGAGACCATCTCCCGCTATGACTACCGCGGCCCGAGCTGGTACTGGAACAACTTTTCATGCGGCGAGCATACCGGCACCCATTTCGACACGCCCGTCCATTAGCAAAGGACCGGCCGGACAATACGACCGATACGATTTCAGTCGATAAATTCTTCCCCACCGCCTGCGTCTTCGACTGCCCCCGGGAGGCCGCAGAGGACCGGGATTTCCTGCTCACTGTCGACGTCGTCAAGGCATGGGAAGCCCGGCATGGGCGAATCCCGCCCCGCTCCTGGGTGCTGATGCGTACCGACTGGTCAAAGCGCGCCAGCGCCGACGCGTACCTGAATGCGCGCGAAGACGGCATGCACACGCTGGGTCCCGATCAGAAAGTTGTCCAGTGGATGATCGAAGAGCGCGACGTCCATGGATTTGGCGTCGAGGCAATCGGCACCGATGCCGGCCAGGCCTATGGCTGGGAGCTGCCTTTCCCGTGCCATTACCTGATGCATGGCAACAACCGCTATGGGCTTCAATGCCTGACCAACCTGGACCAGCTTCCCCCGCAAGGCTCGGTGATGGTCGCTGCCCCGCTGAAGATCAAGGATGACTCCGGCAGCCCGCTACGCGTGCCCGCCTCGAGTCCGGGCTGATAGCCATCGATCGATTACGCCGTTGGCAAGCATATCGGCCCGTGGACGGTCGGCTTGAGTGGCTATTATCTGAAGCAGGTCACCGACGACAAGTTAGCGCCGTGGTACCGGAATTGCCCGGCGTCTGGAGCCGGGGCCGACGTGGCGAGGTACTTGCAATCGGCGCGAGTGTGTCTGATACGAGTGCTAGGGGAACCAGCTTCTTCCCCCAATGGCAGCACGAGGCGTATGCAAAGGACCGGTTTGGCGGCGACAAGCTATGGTTCAAGGTGGTCACGGCCTTCTCATGGAATGGGCCCGTGCTCGGCGTGCGCCGGCCACAATGGGGCGCGAGCTGTGCCCGCATCGCCGTCAGAGCCGGCCCCTGTGGCGCTGCGACGAGACACCAGGAGGTGAAGCATGGCTTCCATTAGCCTCGTGTTCCCTGATTCCCGGCAACTCCGGGTGCGCGATGTCACGCTTTGCACGAGCGACGATTTCCAGACCCAGCGGGACAAGCTCGCGCGCATCATGCTGGACGCGATGTACCAGTTCGTGGGCCTGCTGGATGTGCACGGCACGATGCTCGAGATCAACCGTGCCGCGCTCGAGGCGATTGGCATTCGGATGGACGACATTCGGGGGAAGCCGTTCTGGGAGGCCCGCTGGTGGGTGGTCTCGCCGGAGACCCAGGCGTTGCTGCGGGAACTGATCCAGCGTGCAAGCCAGGGCGAATTTGTCCGTTGTGACTTCGAAAACTACGGCCAAGCCGAGGGCGAGGAGAAGATCATTGTCGACTTCTCCCTCCTGCCGATCAGGGATTCGAACGGGAACGTCGTATTCCTGCTCCCGGAAGGCCGCAATATCACGGAGAAGAAGCGCGCCGAGGCCGCGCTAGCGCTGAAGAACGAAGAACTGCAGGCAAGCTGGGAATTGATCCGCCGCCAGCGCGACGAGCTCCAGAGCCTCTATGACAGGATTCTGGCCGAGCAGAAATTGTCGGAGCGGCTGCTGCTCAATCTGCTGCCCTACCCGATCGCTGAACGGCTGAAAGCGCGTCCGGACCTGATCGCGAGCGGCGTTCCGGAACTCATCGCCGACAGCTTTCCAGAAGTGACGGTCCTGTTCGCTGACATTGTGGCCTTCACACGGTTTTCAGCAGGCATGAGTCCCGAGCAGCTGGTTGCCATTCTCAATGAGATCTTCACCGAATTCGACACCATTGCCGAAGTTCGCGGCCTCGAGAAGATCAAGACCATCGGCGACGCCTACATGGCAGCAGCGGGGCTACCGGAGCCGGCGCCTGATCACGCGGTGCGGGCAGCGCATATGGCGTTGGACATGAGCGACGCGCTCATGCACTTCAACCAGCACACGGGCTTCAACCTGCAGATGCGCATTGGCATCAATAGCGGGGCAGTGGTCGCCGGCGTCATCGGCAAGCGCAAGTTCATCTACGACTTGTGGGGAGCGGCGGTCAACATCGCCAGCCGGATGGAATCCCACGGCGTGGCCGGACGGGTGCAGGTCACCGACGCAACCAGGCGCCTGCTGGGTGAGTCGTTCCAGTTCGAAGAGCGCGGCTCAATCGAGGCAAAGGGGATAGGCGCGCTGCACACTTGGTTCCTGACAGGCCGAAACGATGCAGTATTTGCATAGTGTTTGCCGACTACTGTTTGTACATCGACATCCCCGTTACGGCGGACACGATGCCTGATGAACGGCACCGCATCCGAAGCCGCCCCAAGAAGGTGAGGTTTGTTGTGTTGATGCCCCTAAGGTGAGATGTATTGTGCGTGACCTGTCCATATGTCTTATCTCCCAAGCTGGACAAAGGCTGGAAGGAAACAGCTGGCAGGGATCGGTGAGGTAGGTTGTGCGCCAGGTGAGGTTGATTGTGCGCGTTGACCAGTAGCGCCGGGACACAACCTCAACATGGGGTTGGCGGCGCGCCATGCTGCCGGGGGGGCCACCGCCAGCATTGACGCTCACGCAGGCCGGCGCCCAGTTCCGCAGCGCGCACCTTGGGCGGCGCAGTGACTTCGGCGCGCGGACCGCGCGGCGCGACGAGTCCCGCCCACTGCCCGGCGCTGGCCACACAGGCCAAGGCACAACTGCAGAAGATCACCTACGCCACGCCCGGCATCGGCACGCTGTTGCACCTGATAGGCGTTGTGCTCGACAAGAACAGCAGCGTGCCGCTGCAGCACGTGCCGTACAAGGGCGCCGGGTCGGCCATCAATGATCTGCTCGGTGGTCAGGTTGATGTGCTGATCACGTCTACGTCTACCGTGGCTGGCTTCATCCAGTCGGGCCGCATGCGTGCGCTGGCAGTGACCAGCTTGCGACGGCTCGGCGCGTTCGCCAAGACAACGCGCCATGCGGTCAAGCACGGAGGTTACTCCGCGATCGCGATAATCTGGTTTAGCTGCTCGCAAGCGGCAGCAAAAACCTCCAAGGGCGCTTGCTTCCAGGGGTGAGCCTTTGCGTTTCGGGCTCGCCAGTCAAACGACTTGGGTTGATGGGCCAGAACGTAGCTGTCCTTTCCCTTCGGTCCCTGAAACTTGATCGCAAACGGATTGGTCTCGTTGTAGGCTGCCGTAGTCATCGGCAAGCCAATCACAATACTAGTCCTTTCATTAAACGGCCGCGGTGAAAGAACCAGCATCGGATGCATATCCTTCATCTCGCGGCCGGCTTGCGGATTGCAGTCGATCCAAATAATGTCGCGTCGTTCAGGCGCCCATAGCTTGCCCGCCATTACATGGCCTCCGCGCCGACACGCTGCGTGGCCATAGCTTCGCCGCCGTGCTTGATGGGGTCAAACAGAGCAAGCTTTTCCGCGAGAGTGAGGGCACGACGACCAACTGGTCGAACAGTTACGCCAATCTCATCGACGGATACCTCCACTTCCTGGCCCTCGGCGAAATGTGCAGAACGAGCCACCGCAGTGGGGATTCGAACCGCCAAGCTGTTGCCCCACTTTTGAATCGTCAGGGTTGCGCTTTTTCGCATAATAGATGCCTCCAAACAATGTTGTTACAAGTATAAACATAAGAGATCCATGTTTCAACGCGTATCTACATCGCTCCCTCGAGCGTTGCTCGCCATCGCTGCCAACAAATGAAATTTCCCCGCGTGACGACTGACGGCGCAGCGGCGCTGCGCAGCCGAACGCGCGAAGGAGTCTGCGGGCAGAAGCCTGCGTATCTGCTTGGCGCCGCGCCGGGCTCCGGCTACCGCACCGGCGCCATGCCGCAGCCCCGCTAGCGCCAGCTTCGACACGGTTGCCATTGCCTTGTTCGACATGGCCGCTGTTTTCCTGTGAGGACATTTGAGCCTCCTTTCTCGGCAACCCGCCGGAAATCTGCACCGCCGCGGGGCGCTTTCTCCGCGGGCCGACGCCACGGCTGCCACACCTGGCGCGACGCTGAGCCACTACCAGGTGACCTGTCGCAGTGGGTTATGGCAATCGGCTCGAATCTCTTGTGCAGCCTCGAGGTAGCAGCTTTACGGACGCTTCGTCTCTAGCGACGTGCAAGGGGAGACCATTACTGTCGAAGCCTGCAGTACAGTTCGCAGGGCACCGTGTCCGGCCTGTCATAGTTGGAGTCACCGAATCCACGGCCGCTATGTGCGCAAGCTGGAGGAACGTCCAATGCTCGGGCAGCGGGTCGTTCTCGCTATTGAGGTGCGTCGCTTCAAGTGTATGAACGCCAACTGCCCCCGTCGTACGTTTGCCGAGAACATCCACGCCTTGGCCGGTCGGTATCAGCGTCGTACGCGATCGCAGGCTCAGGCGTTGCACGCGCTGGGCCACGCCCTCGGTGGTGAGGCGGCAGCCCGGCTTGCCGACGCCTTGGGCTTGCGCGCCAGTGCCGACACCGTGCTGCGGGAATTGCGCAGAGTACCTGAGCGCAGGCGCAAACCACGACCGCGGGTCGTCGGCATCGATGACTGGGCGATCGCGCGCGGTCATCAGTACGGAACGATCATCGTCGACCTGGAGCGACGTGAGCCGATCGAAGTGTTCGCCGGCAGGGAAGCCATTGCGGTGGCTGCGTGGATGCGTGCGCACCCATCGATCGAGATCGTCGCCAGGGACCGAGCCGGGGCCTATTCCGAAGCGGTCGACATCGCGCTGCCGGCAGCCAAGCAAGTCTCGGATCGCTGGCATCTGCTGAGCAACCTGCGCGACAACGTCGAGAGGCTGCTATACCGACTCGGGCCACAACTGCGCCAAGCCGCCCAGAAAGTAAACGTCCGTAGGGTAACCCTGGGCCGGCAGGGGATTCCGAGCCGAAACTCACAACGGTCATGGGAGCGTCTGAGCGATCAGCGACGCGCCACGCGGCTGGCGTTGTACAAGCAGGTGATGGCGCTACGCGCCCAGGGCGGCTCGATGAAAGGAATCGCGCGCGAGCTCTCGATCAGCAATGTAACCGTGCGCAGGTTCGTCACTGGGGGGGGATTATTCCCCGAGCGCGCACCCAAGGCGCGGGGTCCGACGCCTTTGGATCCCTATCGCGACTATATCGAGGAACGAATCGTCCAGGGCTGTCGCTTTCCTGAACTGATCTGGCAAGAACTCAAGCAGCGAGGTTACTTGGGAAGTCGCGGCTCCGTGCAGAGTTGCGTGACCCGCCTCCTCTTTCCGCTGGGCAAGACGCCGCTTGTCTTGGAGCCCGTGCGAACGATGCCGTGTCCTTCGGCCCGGCGCGTGTTTGGATGGCTTGTCGGATGGAGGAACCTCGCCATCGAGGAGCCAAGGAGCGCGGACCACGAGCGGTTCGTGAAGGCGCTGTGCAAGATCGAACCCGTGGTGGGCGAGGTCCGCAGTCTCGCGCGGGAGTTTCTGGGGCTCATGCACCGGCGAAGTGTGCGACATTTCGTCCTTTGTTGGCGCAGCTCCGTTTCTCGCGCCGTCAGGCGGCCATATCCTCGCGGCGTTCGCTGCGCGGTGCGGCGACTTCCCGCGACGCCTGCCGATAGATGAGTTCACGAAGTTGCGGGTAGATTTCGCGACGCCAGGAGAGAATGCCGTGGTGTCTCCGCGATGACTAACGTTTCAACGCCTCGCTGCCCCGAAACCGCACACAATCCAAATACCTCCCCTGTAAGCGACATCTGCTTCGTTTTGCAATAGCGGGTCGCGAGCTTCAGCAGTTCCTTGATATCGCGGCCGCTAGCTTTCGGATACCCGAAAAAAGTACACCCCTACGACCGCCGCAATCGATGTCGAAGCAGCATTCAAGCTGCTGGAAGTGCGCCGGAAGCTGGTGATCCTGTTCACCTTTTCGGTGGCCAGGTGCAGCGCTTTTCGGACCTCGAGAGGCTGATCCCTGGCATCACGCAGAAGATGCTTGCCCTGCAGCTACGGCATAGTAAGAAATCGATGTGCGCGCCGGCGGATCACCCACTTCCATCCCTCCCATCGGTTGTCCTTCGTCCGTCACGCAATACGCGATCAACCAGCTCAATCCAATGTACGACCGGTTTCTCAGTACCATCCTGCAGGTGGGAAATGCAGCCGATGTTGGCTGAAGCAATTGTCTCTGCGCCTGTGCTGTCCAACTTCTGCAACTTATCATCGCGCAATCTGACGGACAGTTCCGGCTGGAGCACAGAGTAGGTCCCGGCTGAACCGCAGCAAAGGTGGCTGTCAGCACAGAGCCTTGTTTCGATTCCAAAAGCGGCAAGTAGGGGCTCCACCGCCCCCTTCAGGCGTTGCCCATGTTGCAGCGTACATGGCGGATGATATGCGACAGCCTTCCGATCCAGGGCCGGCATCAGGCCATCGGTCAGAGTCCCGATGAATTCGGGGAGAACCTCGGACAAGTCCTTCGCTATCACCGAGATGACTTTAGCCCGCGCGGCATAGGCCGGGTCATGCCGCAGCAGATGCCCGTATTCCTTCACCATGGCGCCGCAGCCCGAAGCGTTAATGAGGAGGGTGTCAATGCCATTCGTAACATGGGGCCACCAAGCGTCTATATTGCGCCTCATGTCATCGAGGCCGCCTTCGTGGTCGCCAGTGTGGAAACGAACGGCGCCACAACAGCCTGCTTTGCGCGGCCCGACCAGTTCGACGCCTGCCTGATTCAATACCCTGGCAGTCGCCAGATTGATGTTCGGCGACATTGTAGGTTGCACGCAACCTTCCAGAAAAAGCATCTTTCGTTCGTGGGACGCCTCCAACGAGCTGTCGACTTTCTCGATGAGATGTGAGATCGGAATTTTCCTCTGTAATGCCGCAGGCAAGCCGGGGCGCATGATCCGTCCGACCTTCATAGCCGCTGCAAACAATCTCGGCCGTGTGAGGCCCTCTCTAAGCGCCCACCGGACAATACGTTCCTTCACCGGACGGCGCATTCCCGCCTGGTCCAGACGACGCTCGACAATATCCCGCCCAATATCGACGAGTCGGCCATAGGTGACTCCCGACGGGCAGGTGGATTCGCAGTTGCGGCACGTCAGACAACGGTCCAGATGTTTGCGGGTGCTCTGGGAGACGTCATTTCCCTCGAGAACTTCCTTCATCAAATAGATTCGACCACGGGGACCGTCAAGTTCGTCACCGAGAAGTTGATACGTTGGACAGGTTGCCGTGCAAAATCCACAATGGACACATTTTTCGATGATGGACTTGGCTTCTTGCGCATCCTGAGAGCCAATCAGAAAGTCCGCTAACGTTGTCTGCATTTCGTGATCGCTGGTTGCCGTAGTTCAAAGACCTGCATACATGCGGTCAAGACCGAAGATGTTGTGAGGATCAAAGGTTGATTTCAAGCGTTTATGGACGGCCCATATCGATGCCGATAGTTTCGTGAACACGCCTGTCGACTTTTCGCCATTTCGGAAAAGCGTGGCATGGCCACCTGACTCGCTCGCCGCGCGCCTCACCCGTTCGCAAGTGAATTCAGCACTATCCGGTGCGATCCACCATCGCTGTCCTCCGCCCCATTCGATCATCTGCTCCCCGGGCAAGTGCAGTGGAGGGGCGACAGGGGGTACAGCGATACGCCAGAGCGGCTCCGATCGGTGTCGCAGGAAGAAGTCGTGCGTCTGGTTGCGAAAACCATCCCATTGCTGTCGAGCCATCCGATCCGATAGCTCCTGGCCACCTAGCTTCTTCTTGGCCGCATTTACGGCCGCACGCGCACCAGATAGCTGCATCAGGGCGGTGCCCTCGAACCATGCCGTCGCGGCGATCGGTAAAGGTTGTCCGCTACATTTGTTGAAAAGACGCATGGCTGCGTCCTGGTCCATCTGGAACTCCAGCGTGACGCTCGCAACAGGGATAGGCAACACCTTCAGAGAGACTTCCGTCACCAGGCCCAGTGTTCCGAGAGAACCGGCCAACAGTCTTGAGACATCGTAGCCGGCGACATTCTTCATCACCTGCCCACCGAAGTTAAGGATGTGCCCGTTACCATCAACCAGCTGGGCGCCGAGCACGAAATCGCGCAGTGCTCCAACAGACTGCCGCCGAGGACCCGACAAGCCTGCGGCAAAGGCACCGCCGATGGTTGCTCCGCTTTGATTCGGTCCATCGACAAAATGTGGAGGCTCGAACGGCAGACATTGTCCCCGCTCGGCAAGCACGGCTTCAACCTCTTCCAAGGGAGTGCCACAACGTGCGGTGATGACCAACTCAGCGGGATCGTAGTCGATGATTCCGGCATAAGAGCGTGTATCGACAATCCTTCCCACAAGCGTCTGTCCGAAGAAGTCCTTCGTTCCACCCCCTCGAAACCGCAGCGGTTGCTTGTTCATCCCGGCAGCCCGGATGGTATCTACAAGTTCATCAAGAACAGCTTGCATTCGTATCACCGATTGTCAGCATGAAAGACGTGCCCCGATGTACCTCAGAACCGGGGCAAATCGGGATGGGGGAGAAGGCCCTTACGTACGTGTAGCCGCCCATATTCGGCGCAACGAGCTAGTGTCGGGATGGCCTTGCCAGGATTCAGAAGCTTGCGTGGATCGAAGGCACTTTTCACAGCGAAGAACGCCTCGATCGCTTCCGGAGAGAATTGGACACACATCGAGTTCAACTTCTCCACGCCGATGCCGTGCTCGCCGGTGACGCTTCCTCCGAGTTCGACACAGGTTTCGAGAATCTCGGCGCCGAACAATTCGGCTCTCACCCACTCCTTATGGTCCGCGCCGTTGAAGAGAATGAGAGGATGCATATTTCCGTCGCCCGCATGGAAGACGTTCATACAGCGCAGGCCGTACTTGGTTTCCATCGACTCAATGCGTTTCAACAGTGTCCCGATATGCTTTCGCGGAACGGTGCCGTCCATGCAGTAGTAGTCCGGAGACATTCGGCCCGCAGCGGGGAACGCGTTTTTCCGTCCGCTCCAGAAACGCATCCTTTCTGCTTCGGACTGGGATACCTTGATGCCTGTGGCGCCTGCAGCAAGGAGCACCTCGGTCATACGTTCGATTTCCTCTGCCACTTCCGCAGATGTCCCATCCGATTCACAAAGTAGGATGGCGGCTGCATCGAGGTCGTATCCAGCGTGGACAAACTCCTCTACCGCAGCGGTTGCCGGCCGATCCATCATTTCCAGACCGGCAGGAATGATGCCGGCCGCAATCACGGCGGCGACGGCATTACCGCCCTTTTCGACATCGTCGAAGCTGGCCATGATGACCTGGGCGAGTTGGGGCTTGGGAATGAGTCGCACGGTAACCTCCGTGACGACAGCGAGCATCCCTTCCGAACCGATGATTAGCGCCAGGAGGTCCAGCCCAGGAGCATCTGGCGCTTCGAGTCCCAACTCGACCACGTCTCCATCCATTGTCACAGCGCGGACGCGCAGGACGTTCTGGATCGTTAGCCCATACTTCAAGCAATGCACGCCACCCGAGTTTTCACTGACGTTCCCGCCAATCGTGCACGCGATCTGGGATGAAGGATCCGGTGCATAGTAGAGTCCGTATGGTGCAGCAGCTTCGGATATCGCGAGATTTCGTACGCCGGGTTGAACTACCGCGACACATGCGACAGGATCCACCCGCTTGATCGCTTTGAACTTGGCGAGCGACATGACAATGCCATCCGCCACGGGCATGGCTCCGCCCGATAGACTGGTGCCTGCTCCCCTCGGTACCACAGGTATTTCCAGCCTGCGGCACAGTCGCAATATCTCGCACACCTGGTCTTCGGTAGAAGGCAACACCACCGCCAGCGGTTTCTCCCGATAGGCGGCCAGCCCGTCGCATTCATAGGGCGTGGTGTCTTCGGGTTCAGACAGGAGAGCGTCGCTCTCTACGATCCTGCCCAGGCCCTCAAGCAGCTTCGCCCGTCGATCAGGTGGTTGCACCGCACCCGCCAGAGCAAGGGCGTTGGTATTGGCATTCAATTTCAGTCCTTCTCGTTAGGCTGGATGAAGGCATAGCGGGGGCGGACGCTCGGCTAGGCACAGCCGGCGCCTTCGATCATCTGCCCTTTAAGCTCACACTCGACCCTCGAGCATTCGATTCGGTCCGAACGGCCACGCAATACGCCTGCGTGGCCGTCTATCGGGGATGCGAACCTATTTCGGAAAGTGGACCCGTGCCAAGCCTTCTTCGAGTTCCTTCTGGGAAGGCACTTCGGATGCGTCGAGCACGCGGATGGACTTGGTTTCTGGGTCGATCTCGACGAAGCTTCCGTGAGGAATGGCCTCGGTGATGTCAATTTCGAAGCCGGCCATCATCGTCACGTCGCCAAGCGCAGCCCCTTGAACGAGAATCGTGTTGACGGTGTTGAACACGATGGCCTGCGGCACCATGTTGCGCGAACGCATTTCATGCAGCATCCAGGCGGTGGCGACACCACCCTTCGCCGTGTCGAGCACAAGGATGCGGTCGATGTAGGATTGGCCTGCCAGTTTGTGGGCCGGGCGCGAAAAGACACCTTGCAGACGGTTCAAGTCATAGCGAGCCGAAAAGCCGTCATGGGCGACCAACGCCTGACCAATCACCTTCTTGCCCATGGCGTGACGGGCGATATATGTATCGGGTTTCATTTCAGTTCTCCGGTTTCGGCGGCATCGACGCATTCCTCCATGGTGGCCAACATTGGCACGTAGCCATAGCCGCCGAGGATGTTCACGAGCTTCGCGCTGTTGGTCGCAAGGCGCGTCCAGCCCTTGGCTTCCTTCATTTCACGTGCATAGGACTGGTAGAAGCACATACCCGATAGCACGGTGCCACCCGCCTCTTCGATCGTCTTGGTGTACCCAAAGCGGTCGCAATCGGGCTTCACCTGTGGGCTGGTTACCGCGAGCAGAGGCTTTTTCAGCTGGCGCCCCTTGCACAGTTTGGCGATGTCGCGCAGCTCATACAGGCTCAGTTGCGGTGCGGAGAACACCACGACATCAATGCCTTGCTGGACGGCATAGCTGTCCCGCAGACCGCGAAGCTCGGCCTGGCCGATACGATGTGCGACCGGCAGCTTGTCACCACCGACATCCTCCAGACGCGACGCTTCAGGCGTAATGCCAACCAGATGGAACAATGCCGAGGAGCCGAAGCTGGCCATCGCGGCGCCGAAGTGTTTGAGCTCGTCCGAAGTCGGGGCGCGGTCCAGGCCTTCGACGACCGGCACTTGCCAGTAGTTGCCCGCCAGTCGGCCTACGACTCCGCCCAGAGCACCCCATTCACTCAGGTCCTTTGGGGTCCAATCAACCCCCAGTCGCAGCGTCGCTTGTCGCTGTGCATCCAGGTGATAGCCATATCGCGGCGTGCGACCAGTGAGCCCTGCCGACAGAGCGGAGGGGCCACCCTCGAAGTTGGAGCGGGCGCCGCCGACTGAGTTGGAGTAGATGACTACCCCGGTATCCCCGAAGGCAACGTGCTCGCCTCGCGTCGCCGCCAGCACGGTCTGGTAGTTAATACACGTGTCGGTCATGCTCACGCCCAGGCGAGAGAACGCTTCGATCGCACGTCGCTCGAGTTCGATCATCCATTCGGCCTGACCCAAGTCAGACGCCTTCGAGAAATCGGTGCCGCGCGGGTCAGTGATCGTAGGAATTCGCACGCCACCTTCTTCGGCGTCCGCCAATCGTTCCAGCCACATTACGCCGGCCTGCCCGAGGCTCTCGGTATCCGCCATGACGTGGGCTTGGGTCACGGGTACGAAATCCCGCGCGCCAAAGAACGTCCCAACCTTGATCTGGTGCTCGATCGCGAGCTTCGCCACAACGCCCGCCTCACCTGCGAGCATTGCTTTTTCCTCTTCAGTCAGTATCATGTCAATCACTCGATAGTTATGCCCGTGGAGCGAACCGCATCGCTCCACTTGGCGGCTTCAGATCGTTGGAAATCTGAAAGTGGAACACTCATCGGCTGCAAGCCCATTGGCGTGAGCAAGCTTCCGAATTCGCTGGACTGCACGATCTTCCGCGTCTCCGACACGAGACGCTCGGAAATGGTGGCCGGTAGTGCCGCGGGTCCATATAACGCCCACCAAGCCAATGCCTCGAACCCTGGGTAGCCCTGTTCAGCCACCGTCGGTACATCAGGCAACGCTTCGAATCTTTGCCGACTCGTCAGCGCAAGAATCCGGATCTTTCCCGATTTCACATGCGGGAGCACGGATTGCAGCGGATCGAACATCAAGGGGATTTGTCCGCCGATCAGCTCGGTCATCGCGGGTGCGCTTCCTTTGTAGGGGACATGCGACAAGCGAATGCCGGCTTTTGCCGCAAACAACGCGCAGGCCAAGTGTCCAGGTGTGCCATTTCCGGCAGACCCGTAGTTGGTAGCGAGCGGCTTGGCTTTGGCTTTCGCCACAAGATCGGCAAGGGACGTGATGCCAGAGTTCTGGCTGACCACGATCGCCACTGGCGCACTGGCCAACGTAGCGATGGGTGTGAAGTCCTTCTCCGGGCTGTAGTTCAGCTTCCGATACAACGATGGATTGATCGCATTGGTACCTACGGTTCCAATCAGGAGTGTGTAGCCATCCGGCGGAGCCGATGCCACAGCCGTCGCACCGATGGTGCCGCCGGCCCCACCACGATTGTCAACAACAAGCGATTGCCCCAGAGCGTCGCCGAGAAACTTTGCGAACGGTCTTGCGACAATGTCTGTGGGACCGCCGGCGGGGAACGGCACTACGAGGCGGATTGGTTTCGAAGGATATTTGGCGCCAAACGCTCTGCCCGATACGCCTAGTGCGTATGATCCGGCAGTGAACGTAAGGGCGGCCAGTATCCTCCTTCTCGTATGGAAGGACATGTTGTCTCCTGTGGGATTGCGCGACTTCTACGGTCGTCGTTCTGGATTTACGTCAAATGACGCTGATCATCGACGCTGATCATCGCGCCGCCGTCGCAGTGGGTCGCAGGGCCCGTGCAATCTCCAATCGCCCCGGCATGCTGAGGGTGAAGGTATAGCTTTCGGGCACGATGAAAATTCGCATGTGCTCACAAGCCTGCCCGGTGCCACTGAACGAAGTGCGTTCCATGACGAGGACGTTCGAGCTGGGACGCAATCCAAGTTCCTTCGCAACTTGGTCGCCGGGCCGTGCGCATCGAATGCCGACGTCGGCGCGGCCGATCCGCAGGCCCATGAACTGTTCGATGATCTCGTAGACGGCCATTTGCTTCGCCCGTACCTCTCCAAGCGTCGCGGCGGCCTCGGGCAGAAACGCTTCCACAACCGCGAACGGTTTGCCGTTCAGGCAGTAGCGTCGACGAAGGCGAACCGGAAAATTAAGTCCAGCCGGAATGTGTGAATCGATGCGTCCCGCAGAGGGAGAGAATTCAAGCAACTCCATCTCGGGCTCGACACCTTGGCTTCGCAAGGCTTCCTGAAAGCCCTGCAGCATACTCAGGTCTTGCTGCAAGCTCGGGCGCGTCACGAACGTCCCTTTCCCTCGGTGAGCTGTCACTTGGCCATTCCGGCTCAACATCTGGATGGCTTGCCGGACAGTGATGCGACTCACGTTGTACGCGGCCATCAATTCGGCTTCCGTCGGCAGCTTGCCCCCCGGCGGAAGATCGCCCTGCGAGATACGCGCAGCAAGCCTGCCGGCCAGCTGAACGTACAGCGGCTCAACACTTCCTGCCTCAAGCGGTTCTGGCGCGTTCATCGTATTCCTTCTTTGTTCCGTATTGTTATAGAACATCATATGCGAACCGCGACTGGACATCAAGAACTACGGGAAAAATTACAGCCTGAGATACATAAGCCGTTCCCATCATCGAAATAAGAGCACTAAAAGGCGCTTATTTCGGCCATTCTCAAAAAAAGAGGTACGCCTGAAACCGAAAGTTGCCTTGTCTATTGTTCTGTAAACATCTACTCTGCTCCGATACGTTATAGAACAACATGCGACATGGTGTCGCGTGCAGGCACCGAGGAGACACAGAGTGCATACCGCCCCAAAGAAGTTTTGGAAGTTCAGAGCAACTGATTGGGTTTTGATCCTTATTTGTTTGCTGTATCTCATCCAGTATTCCGACCGCGTAAACATCGCGACCGCCGCAGGCGCCATCGCAAAGGACCTCCACTTGAGCAATACGGAACTAGGTTTCGTGTTCTCGGCCTTCGCCTATCCCTACGCGGTGGTTCAGCTCTTCGGTGGATGGCTCGGCGACAAGATTGGCGCCAGGCGCATGCTCACGATCTTCGGACTGATTGTCTCGATCGCCTGCATCTTCACCGCTTTCGCCGGCGGTCTCTTTTCGCTCGCAGCATGTCGTTTTCTGCTCGGCGTTGGCGAGGCGCCCACGCTCGCTACCGCAACCAGCGCAATGGCCCGCTGGCTTCCCGCGCATCGGCGGGGTCTCGGCCAAGGGCTTACGCACGCCTGCGCACGTGTTGGCAGCGCCCTGACGCCACCGCTGATTGCTCTACTCATGGCACTGTGGAACTGGCGCGTATCGTTCATTATTGCGGGCGTGGTTGGCGTGGTGTGGGTCGTTGTGTGGTTCTGGTATTTCCGCGACGAGCCCGCCGCGCATCCGGCGATCACCAAGGCCGAGCTGGAAACGTTGCCTGCGCCCAAGCCCAAAGGCGCCAAGACGGAGGTCCCCGTCTTCCCGCTGCTGCGTCGCATGCTGCCTGTCACAGCAGTGGATTTTTGCTACGCATGGACACTGTGGGTGTTCCTCACCTGGCTACCGTCGTTCTTCCTGAACAACTTCAAGCTGGATCTCAAGAGTTCTGCCCTGTTCACCTCTGGCGTCTTTGTTGCCGGCATCGTTGGCGATACGCTGGGCGGAATCTGGAGCGACAAGATCTACGAACGTACCGGCAACGTGCAAAAAGCGCGCCTGACCGTCATCGTGGGCGGCATGGCCGGCGCGCTTGCATTTCTTACACCGGTACTGTTCGTGCGTGACCTCACCACCGTTTGCTTCTGCCTTTGCGCAGCATTCTTCCTCATGGAACTTGTGATCGCGCCGCTGTGGTCGGTGCCAATGGATATCGCACCGGAATACGCTGGCACGGCCAGTAGCTTCATGAACGTTGGCTTTGGCCTGGCGGGCATCACATCGCCTCTGGTTTTCGGCTGGGTCATCGACCGCACGGGGAATTGGCAACTTCCCTTCGCCATCTCGATGGGCCTGCTGGTGGTTGGCATCGTCCTGTCCTTCTTCATGCGACCTGATCGCCCGTTCAAGCCGGAAGAACGCCGGAACGAGGCGATCCGGGTCCCAACTGAGCAAGGAGCCTAGCGTCTAAGCAAACTCCATTAAAGCCGATGGCCCTCTTCGTGAGGGCCTAATTGCCTGCTGAGGCACCGATTCCATCATGTCCATGCCCACTCCCCTGTCCCTCGCACCTATCCGACGTGCCATCGGCACAGTCACTATCCCCGGTTCGAAAAGCATTTCTAATCGTGCTCTTCTGTTGGCCTCTCTTGCCGAAGGAACAACTCGCCTTCAACGATTCCTGGAGTGCGATGACCCCCATCACGATAGAAAGCGCAGCGGTCTCGTTCGAGGGCGGCGTAGATATTGACGCGTCCACTTCGAGCCGGTACCTGACCGCATTGCTATTGACACTGGCCGGCGCCAGCAACAAGTCGGCGTATGTCGAGGTACGTGTCGGCGAGCAACTGATCTCCCGACCATATATCGACATCATGTTGGACCTCTTGGCATCGTTCGGCGTACCCATTGAACGCCTGGATGCATCGACCTTTCGCTGGCAGCATTCGGCCCTTCCGCCGTGGTCATCAACGATCCTGGGTGTGTATCAAAGACATTCCCGACTTACTTCGACCTGTTCAGGCAGGTCTGCGGCACGGATGTCTGACGCGGTGGAGGGTGGTTCCACCCTCCCCCTCGCCGCTACGCTAGCCCTGGGATCGCCGTCACACCTCGCTGCAGTCGTTCACTTGTGACGGTATGCCCGGCAGGGGAAGCGGCGGACAGTCTGTGAAAACGCGAGCGCGGCAACTGGCGCATATCTCTGGATCCAGCCTTGGAACGATACGCCCCAGCGCATCCCGTTTCGCGAAGAAAATGTTCTTCTCTCCGAGCTTTTCCAGAAAGCCACTACGCTTCCAGGTCTCCAAGACCTGACGCCGGGGACGGTGGAAGTATAGGTCCCCTCCCCTTGCCCGTCGGTCCGCCAGTTCCTTTTCCCACATCTCCGCAGCAGCAAGGTCGATGAAGTTCATGCTCTTGACCATGGCGAGTGCGAATTTCTCTCCTTTTTCGTCGTCCTCGCCATGAAGCTGCTCCATGACGTGAGGCACCGCGCCGAAGAATACGGCTCCTTCGATCCGAACGAGGCGAAGCTGCGGGCACGTAGCAACCGCATCCGGGAACTCGTCCAGAGGGGTGAAGGTGCGCTCCGGTCGGTTGGCATCCGGAAGAAGGCTGCGAATGGCAGGGCGAGAGGTCTGATACAGGTACGCGCCGAGCGAAAGCGCCGTACCGAGAAGGACCGCCACTTCGAGTCGGAGAACCAGCGTAGCACTTAACGTCCCGAGGGCGATAAGGAATTCGATGCGACTCAAGCGTGACACCTGGCGCAACCGTCGCACGTCAAAAAGACCCCACGCGACGAGGATGAGCATCGCCCCGATGGCGGCAAGAGGGATCTGTTCCAGGACCGCAGCGCTGACGGACACCAGCGTCACAAGCGCAACGGCCGCAAACACGCTCGCCAGCGGCGTGCGGGCTCCCGCTTCAAAATTCGGCATGGAGCGGTTTAGGGACCCGCAAGAGACATACGAAGAGAAGAAACCGCCGACGACGTTGGATAGTCCCTGTCCGATGATTTCCCGATTGCTGTCGATCTGTTGTCCCGACCGCAATCCGACCGCCTTGGCGATGGAGATCGATTGCCCAATGGCCACGATCGTGAGCGCTGCCGCCAAGCCCAGAAGGTTTGGCAGCGCTTCCCAGGAGACACGGGGAATATGCAGCGGGGGCAGAGGCGACGGAATCGCGCCCACCACGGCGACATGCTGTACCCATACCAGCCCCGAGTGGTTAAGTCCGTACGCGATGCCGAATCCGGCCATCAAGCCAATCAACATGAAGGGCCAATGCCGGGCCACGCGTTTCACCACAAGCGTGGTGCCGAACGTGCCCAACCCCACAATCAAGGCACTCCAGTTGACGGTCTCAACATGAGTGACCAAATGGTGCAGGACGCCAAATGCCGATGTGCCGGGCGGTAACTGCAGCCCAAAGAGATCCTTGAGCGCGTACAGGCCGATCAGCATCGCCGCCCCGCAAGTGAAGCCGAGAAGCACCGAAGGCGAGATGAAGTTCGCCAGTGACCCCAAGCGAAAGACGCCAATGCACAGTTGGAGCAGGCCGACCGCCACCGTGACGGTGAGCGCCAGATTCACGTACTCGGGGCTGCCTACCAGTGCGAGCGGCGCCAGCATGGCGAAGAGGGCCAGAGAGTTCGCGTTAGTAGGTCCCGACACCACGTGCAAGCTCGAGCCAAACAAAGCTGCCACGATGCAGGGCACGACTGCGCTGTAGATTCCGTACTGAGGTGGAAGACCTGCGAGCGTGGCGAAGGCGACGCCTTGCGGTAGCGCGAGGACCGCACCTAGCAGTCCGGCCATGAGGTCTGCCCGAAGGGTAACGGCGTTGACACTGCGGAGCCAGTCGGGAACCCTGATCGCCCGGCCAAGCGTGAATCGGCTGTTCATTGCGACAATCATCAATATTGGTCGATCGCGAAGCGGTTGGAACAGCGGATCGAACCTGTGCAGAGGACTTGAGCACCAAAGTACGCTCGGGCCGCACTATCAGCGGCGAACTTTTGTAGGCGCTATTGATCTAATTAGTAATAGAACAATATAGATCATATCAGACAAAGGCCAGTGCCGTGTCAATGAGTCTTGGCCTGCAGGAGCGGGCCACCGTCCCCGGGCCACCTCGCGCAGTTCGACATGGGGCTGGAGCGGCCGGCCAGGGGCGACATGGCGGCCTTCAGCATCGGCATCCGGGTCGTGTTCGACTGCCACGTGGTGACCGAGAAGGACGCGACCAAGGGGCCGGGCGACGTGCTGGGCGATCCCGCCTACCGGGGACAACTGCCGGCGCTTCCATGTCGAGCGCTATGCGCTGTCGCAAAGCCTGCCGGACCTGATCCGCGGGCTGCCCGACGGCAAGACGAAGTGCTACGTGGCCAAGAACACCAACTACATGGTGTGCCGCCCAATGGACGCCGGCCTGGAGGGGCCCCACTACCAAGTGTTCTTCGATCTCTACCGCACTGCCGATCCCACGCCGCGCCTGGTGATGTACGTGCAGAGCGCCTACGTGAAGGACAAACCGCTGAAAGACTTCAGATATTTATGAATCGCGGCCAACCCTCTTGGCCGCCTTCTGGATGAGGCCAGCCAGCTCAGCGCACACCGTCGCAAACGGCTTCTGGTTCTTGCGCTGGACTCTTCAGATATTTGCGATTGTATAGGGGTAGGAAACGGCGATCGCCGTCCCCTCCCTCCGGTAGTGTCGAGAACTGGCGCGCGCACCGGTAGGCGCCGGTGGTGATTCCACCGATTTCGCGATGGCCCGCAATCCGGCACGGAGTTCACTGGGCGTATCGCCGCGGCGTCAAATTGGATTACACGCGTCGAGGCAAGCCGACGGATGATGGGCTGATCGAGTTGTTCAATGGACGGCTGCATGACGAATTCCTGAACGTCCACGAATTCATCACGCTGCACGATGCCCGCCAGAAACTAAAAGCTTGGCGCCTTACAACCACTTGAGGGGGAGCCAGGACGCGCAGTCTTGACGAACCCGGCCGAAGCCTCGACTCCGGCCTTTGTCTCACCCGCTCCTGTCCATGTGCACCTGAGTACCGGTGACAGGGGTGGTTCGGTCCCAAGCGGGCGTCGAGGAAACCTCGGCATCTGCTGTGAATTGTCTCGCCATGCGACTGCCGAGCAAAAACAACAACAACGCCCCGACAATGAGCATGCTTCCCGCGTATTGCCAGGGAGAGACCTGCTCTCCGAGCACAAGCATCCCTGCTGAGAGCCCAACCACGGGCACCGCAAGGCTCAACGGCGCCACTCGGTTGGCGGGGTAGCGCTGGAGGAGCCACGTCCATAGAAAATACGCCGCGACGGTCGCAATCAAACCAAGATACGCGACGGAGGCCCATGCCAGAGGAGCCGCATGAAGCCACTGGATTCGAGTCTGTTCCGGCTCAAAAAAATAGGACAACGCAAGGAACGGCAACACAGGCACGGCGGACATCCAGACCACATATTGGAGCGCGTCGTATCCCGGGGCACCGGCCTGCGCCTTTTTGACCACGATGTTCGATGCAGCCCACATCGATGCGGCACATAGATTCAGGATCAGACCGATCAAAGTCACCGCAGCCCCTTGGGCTCCCACGCCGAGCCCAAAGCAGCCAATCCCGAGAAGCGCGATACCCAAGCCAAAGCTCTGGGCCACGGTGATCTTCTCGTTAAGCAGCGCTGCACCCAACAACGTAGTAAAGAACACTTGCGTCTGCATCAACACGGATGCCAGGGCCGCCGTCATTCCCACGCTCAAGGCCACGAACAAAAATCCGAACTGCCCAACCTGGGCAAGTCCCCCTAGCACAACCCATCGCCAAGGCATGGTGGGAAAGCGGAAAAAAAATGAGCGGGATCACAGCCACCACATAGCGTGCCGCACCTAACTGGAACGGTGTGAACGCGGCGAGCGCGAGCTTCATCGCAACGAAGTTCAACCCCCATATGACGACCACCGCGACGGCGGCGAGCGCATCAACCCACGACGGTCCGTTTCGGCGGCAAGCGGAGGAAGGAATGCTGGACATGGACTCTTCAACCTCGGAAACGATGTGGGCAGATCCAGCCACACGTGTCTACGCACGCCGTGCATCGACTTCGTGCCTACAACACGAGCAATGCCCCAACTTGCGGCAACGCATCACGAAAAATGCGCGTTGCGCGCGCTGATTGCGCTATTGAGTGACATATGAGTGGCTGGATTAGTTGGCACAGCCGTTGCTTAGGATAACACGTCATAACGAGTTGGGCAGACCCAAGCCGATGGTTGTATTGCCGTCATGCCACGCCGCCGTGGGCCATGTCCCTGAGCGCCATCGCACGCCCCGATACACAGTCGCTTGCCATGACTAAACGTAACCAGTCACCCACCATGAATTCGAAAAGCGCATCGTCCACACTGAAGATCGTTCCCGCTGCAACGAGCGAAGCCGACAGGTTCGTAGTCCGGCCGCAGTCTCCCGTGCCGCTTTACACCCAGATCAGAGAGGTGCTGCGCTCCCGGATTCTTGACGGAACCTATCAGCCGCATCAACAGATGCCCTCCGAGGCCGACATGATCACCGGATTCGGCGTCAGTCGCATCACCGTGCGGCAAGCCTTGAGCGACCTTCAGAACGAGGGCCTGATCTTCCGCATCCACGGCAAGGGTACGTTCGTTTCCAAGCCTAAGGCGTTCCAGGATCTGGGCCGATTGCAGGGGTTCGGCGAAGCGATGCGCCAGATGGGCTATGAGACGTACGCGAAGGTCGTTTCGCTCCGCACCGGCAAGCCCACGCCGCAGGTCGCTGAGCGTCTCCAACTGCCGAAGAGCAGCAAGATCACGGAGCTCAAACGCGTGCGCTACCTGAACCGCGAGCCCATCTCGCTGGACGTCACGTATCTCCCGGCCACGATCGGCTGCAGGCTTGCCAAGGAAGACCTGGCGACCCGCGACGTGTTCGTAATCCTCGAAAATGATTTCGGCATGTCACTGGGCCATGCGGATCTGCAGATCGGAGCCACCGTTGCCGACGAGGCGCTGGCAAAGCAGCTCCGCGTCCACGAGGGGTCGCCCGTGCTGGTCATCGACCGGATGACGCACACGACGGATGGACAGCCCATCGACTACGAGCACCTGTATTACCGCGGTGACGCATTCCAGTACAAGGTACGGGTCGATCGAGTCCCGGTTGGGCACCAAGCACCTTAGATTCACGGACCATCCCCATCGGCCTGCCGCTCACTGGCTGGCACGGTGGAGCACTCATCCCTTCCCACGAAAGTTGGAGCATATATGAACACCATTGAACTGGAATACGACGTCGTTGTTGTTGGTGGCGGCACCGGTGGGCCGATGGCCGCGGTGAAGGCGAAAGAGAAGAACCCCAAGCTGCGCGTGCTGGTCATCGACAAGGCCAACGTGAAGCGCAGCGGTGCAATCTCGATGGGCATGGATGGCTTGAACAACGCCGTGATTCCCGGTCACGCCACGCCTGAGCAGTACGTCAAGGAAATCACTGTCGCCAACGACGGTATCGTCGACCAGAAGGGCGTGAACGCCTACGCCACGAACAGCTTCGCGATGATCCAGGAGCTGGACAAGTGGGGCATCAAGTTCGAAAAGGACGAGACCGGGGACTTCGCTGTCCGCAAGGTGCACCACATCGGCAGCTATGTGCTCCCGATGCCGGAGGGGCACCACATGAAGCGCGTCCTCTACCGACAGTTGAAGAAGGCCCGCGTCGAGGTGACGAACCGCGTGGTCGTTACGCGGTTGCTGACGGGGCCCGATGGTCAGATCACGGGGCTGATGGGTTTCGACTGCCGCACCCTCGACTTCTACGTGATCAAGGCCAAGGCCGTAGTGATCTGCACCGGCGCGGCTGGCAGGCTTGGGCTTCCCGCTTCGGGCTATCTGTTCGGGACCTACGAGAACCCGACGAACACCGGCGAGGGCCACGTCATGGCGTATCGGGCCGGTGCTGAGCTGACCAACCTCGAGTGCTTCCAGATCAATCCGCTGATCAAAGACTACAACGGGCCTGCATGCGCATATGTGACCGGTCCATTTGGGGGCTACACGTCCAACAACGCTGGCGAACGCTTCATCGAATGCGACTACTGGAGCGGCCAGATGATGATGGAGTTCTTCAATGAACTCGAAGGCGGAAAGGGCCCCGTTTTCCTGAAGCTCGACCACCTCGCAGAAGAGACGATCTCCGAGATCGAGCACATCCTTCATACGAACGAGCGACCCAGCCGAGGCAGGTTCCATGAGGGCCGCGGTACCGACTACCGCAAGAGCATGATCGAGATGCACATCTCGGAGATCGGCTTCTGCAGCGGCCACAGCGCCTCCGGCATCTGGACGAACGAGCGTGGCGAGTGCTCGATTCCTGGCCTCTACGCCGCCGGCGACTGCGCGAGCATCCCTCACAACTACATGCTGGGTGCCTTCGTCTATGGGAAATTCTGCGGTGAGAACGCAGCGGACTATATCTCTGGCACCGATCGAGCCGCGATCGACCCGGACCAGGTCCATGCGGAGCGCGAGCGAATCTTCGCGCCGCTTGCTCGCTCGGAAGGCCTGACACCTTTTCAGGTCGAGTTCAAGACGCGCCGCATCGTCAACGACTACCTCCAGCCGCCGAAGGTCACCCGCAAGATGGAAATCGGCCTGACGCGCTTCGAGGAGATCGAAGAAGACCTCGATCATATGGTCGCGACCGACGCCCACGAGCTCATGCGCGCCATGGAAGCCTACACGATCCGCGATTGCGCCGAGCTCGCCGCGCGTGCGTCCCTGTTCCGCGCGGAAAGCCGCTGGGGCCTCTATCACCACTGCGTGGATCACCCCGCGAAGGACGACGAGAATTGGTTCTGCCATACCAATGTCGCCCCCGACGCAAACGGCAACGCAAGGTTCCGCAAGCGCGAGGTCGAGCCTTACATCATCGAGTTGAACGATCAAGAAAAGGCAGCTTACCAGCGCATGCGCGTTGCGAGTTCCGCGGCTGCTTCCAAAGTCGCCTAAACACACCACCCACGATAGGAGTTCCCATGACTATTGCGCTCACCCGCACCCAAGCCCCGGTGGTGGTTGACGAGGAGAAATGCATCGCCGACAAGGGTTGCACCGTTTGCGTGGACGTCTGTCCGCTCGACGTGCTGGCGATCGATCTCGTCAAGAACAAGGCGTTCATGAAGTTCGACGAGTGCTGGTACTGCATGCCTTGCGAGAAGGACTGCCCCACCGGTGCTGTCCACGTCAACATTCCCTATCTGGTGCGCTGATCATGAGCAACATGCCTGCCACCATCCATGCCCGACTGAGGGACCCGGACGCATCGATCCGCCGAGTGGCCGTGATCGACCTGCCATACACGGACGAGGAAGACGACATCGCTCCGCTGCTGGTGGATGCGTTGGGCGACGAAAGTCCGCTCGTTCGGCTCGAAGCCGCAAAAGCACTGGAGGGATTCGAGGACACGCATGTACTGGAATCGCTCGTCCCCCTGCTGAAGGATCCCGATCCGGCGGTGCGCGACGCTGTGGGATACACACTCGCAGAACTTAAGGAACCCGCGTCCGCTCCTCCTATCCTCCCGTACCTGATGGACCCCGAGCCATCGGTGAGAGCAGCAGCCCTGCACGCAGTTCGGGCGCTGCGCGTCGAGGAGGCATTCGAGCCTGCGCTTGAAGCCCTTGCCGATGCCGATGCCCAGGTGCGACGCGAAGCCGTCGGTGTGCTTGGTTATCTCAAACGGCCAGATGCTATTGGCGCGCTGACTCGCGTAGCCGCGCACGATACCGATGCGGAGGTGCGACGGGTAGCGGTCGGCGCCATGGGCTACGCGAATGCATCGACTGACATCAGCATCCATCCCGCGCTGAGCCGTGCCATCGTCGATCCCGTCTGGCAGGTCCGCGAAGAAGCCGCGACTGCCTTTGCCAAGACCCAGTCTGTCGTTGGCATACCTGATCTGATCCGCGCGATGGACGACGAATACTGGCAGGTCCGCGTAAAGGCAGCGCGGAGCCTTGGAAAACTAAGGGCAAAGCCCGCCATCGACGCACTCGGGAGCGCATCGATGCACGAAGTGAGCAATCTGCGCAAGGAGGCCGTCATCGCGCTTGGTGAGGTCGGAGATTCGCGCGCAATCCCGGCGCTCGAGCGTGCGCTGAAGGACAGCGATCCGGATGTCCGCAAGCTCGCGAAGCTGGCCCTGACGAGCATCCAGATTGCCGGCAATGGGGGAAACTGATCATGACTCACGTCGTCACCGAAGCCTGTATCCGCTGCAAATACACCGATTGCGTCTCCGTGTGTCCGGTGGACTGCTTTCACGAGGGCCCGGATTTCATCGTCATTGACCCGGAGGTTTGTATCGACTGCGGCGTCTGTATCCCGGAGTGTCCGGCCGAAGCGATCTTCGAGCAGAGCGATCTGGCGCCGGACCAACTCCAGTTCATCGACATCAACAAGCGCCTGGCGGCCGCCTGGCCGGTTATCTCGGCGACCAAGGATCCCATGCCCGAGGCGGACCACTGGGCGCAACAGAAGGACAAGCGGGAACTGCTGAGCGAAGCCTGACAGTCTTCCGCAAGACGCGCCGGCGGCGAGAAGCGTGTCACCGATTGTGATTCACCAATGTCTGCGTTGATGGCTGTCCCGCTTCCCGAGCAGAGGCTGGGTCTCCACATGCAGCGTGACTCGTTCAGCGACCTGATCCTTTGGAGAGAGAAGATGTTTTCACTGAAAAGCGTCATTCTAAACGTGGAGGCTCGCGCAGACGGTTGGGCGCGAAACTCCGCGAACGCGGTATGCACGGTGGCGCTCTGTGCGAGCGCCCTCCTTGGAAGCACCGTTCATGCGCAAGAAAAGCAGGAAGTCACGATCGGCATCGGCACGCAGAACAGTACGACCAACACGGTCACAGGCGGCGTCGTGATCAAGGAGTTGAAGCTCCTCGAGAAATATCTTCCACGGACCGGGAAGTACCAGAACACGACCTGGAAGGTCGAGTGGCAGAACTTTACGTCGGGGCCTCCGGTGACGAACGGCATGCTGGCGAACAAGCTACAGATCGGCATGATGGGCGATTATCCATTGCTCGTGAATGGCGCCACGTCGCAACAGAAGCGCGGCAGTGAGACGCAACTCGTGGCGATCATCGCGTACAACGCTTTCGGCTCGGGCAACGGTGTCGTGGTCCACAAGGACAGTGAGTTCTTCGAACTCGCGGACCTGAAGGGCAAGACTGTCTCCGTGCCATTCGGCTCGGCTGCGCACGGCATGCTTCTGCAAGCGATGCAGGCGCGCGGATGGCCGGACAACTACTGGAACCTCGTTAATCAGAGCCCGGAGGTCGGCACGACCAACCTGCAAGAGAAGAAAATCGATGCACACGCGGACTTTGTCCCGTTTGCAGAGTTGCTGCCCTACCGCGGTTATGCCCGCAAGGTCTTCGACGGCGCGCAGACCAAGATTCCGACCTTCCACGGCGTAGTCGTCCGAAAGGACTTCGCGGAGAAGTATCCGGAAGCCGTCGTCGCGTATATCCGCGCGCTCATGGAGGCGAATGACTGGGTGCGCAAGGATCCCAGGCTCGCGGCCCAGAAGATCGAGGAGTGGACGAAGATCGAGAAGGAAGTCGCTTATCTGTATCTCGGGCCTGGTGGAATTCATACCCTTGATCCCTCCATCAAGACGCGCTGGGTGGAGACGATCAAGACGACATATGGCGTTCTGCACAAACTTGGTCGGGTAAAGGAGTTCGACATGAATGCCTGGATCAATGAGTCATACCTGCGCGAAGCGTTCAAGGCGCGTGCCGCCGACTACGAAGGGCAGAAGCAAACGATCGTGAACTACGACATCCAGGGTACCGATCCGATCTGCAAGCGACCAGTGAGCCGGCCCAAGGAGGCAGGCGAGATCTGGCCCACCACTGGGGCAATGGTGCCGGTGAGTTCGCCGACCTGCCTGCTGATGGGCATAAAGCAATTCGAGAGCGAAGGCAAGAAAGTCGGCGTTGCATATCTCTACGACAAAGAGCTCGGTATCAAGATGTTTGCCGACAAGGCCTTCTACGCCGTAGACGCGTCCGACCCGAAGGATGTGCGGGTGCAGCCGTTCCTCCTCAAGAAGGACGCACTCGGCTTTGCCGCCAAGGTTGGCGGCAAGCAGTTGTCTTACCCGGAAACGCTCGCGCTGCTGGGTCAGGCAGCCATCACCGTTGCGAAAGCCAAATAGGAGGTTTACCGATGCCCGTCGTAGCCATCAATCAAGTGAGAGAGGCGCCGGTGTCGAGCGAAGGTCTGCCCGCTAGCGCCAGCCCCGAGCGGCAGGGCCGCGGCCAGAGCGACGCGAGCGCCAAGACGCGCCGGACGCTGGCGGAAGCCGGCGCTCCCGCATCTATGCCGACAGCGGCGGCCCCGCTCCGCACCCAGCGGCCCCCATCCGTGCCAGCCATTCCGGCCCCGCCTCACACCCGCCTCCTGTCGTGGGTACGGGCCGAGGCTCCTGGATGGCTCTTGGGCGCCGTCTCGATCGGAGCCGTCCTGCTGGTCTGGCATCTGGCCACCCACTTCAAGGTGGACTTTTACGTGCGCTTCACCAATATCCCAAGCCCCCTGGAGGTGTGGCACAAAGTATTGGATCTCAACAAGACGCCTCGATTCGTCATTAATATTAGTGCGAGCATGACCCGCATTCTCGGTGGTTTCACTGCGGCGACGGTGATTGGAGTTGCGATGGGCATGATCATCGGGCGCTATCGGTGGGTCAGGCAATTGACGATGCCTGCGCTCGAGGTGGTGCGCCCTATACCTGCCATCGCGTGGGTACCGATGTCGATCATGCTCTGGCCAACCACCGAGGTCAGCATCGTGTTCATCACGTTCCTCGGTGCGTTCTTCCCAATCCTGCTCAATACCATCGACGGCGTGGAAGCCATCGATCCCGTGCTCCTGAGGGCTGCACGGTCGTTGGGCGCACGAGAGCACACCTTGCTTCGCGAGGTCATCCTGCCGGCGGCGTTGCCCCATATCTTCACCGGTCTCGCGGTGGGCATGGGCGTGGCATGGGTATCGCTGATTGCAGCCGAAATGATCTCGGGGCAATTCGGCATCGGCTATTTCACATGGGAAGCCTATTCCCTCATTTCCTATCCCGAGGTTGCTCTCGGCATGATTACGATCGGCGTGTTGGGCCTGCTCTGCAGCGGGGCAATCCGACTCGTCGCTCGCATCGCCATGCCGTGGATGGCTTCTTCGCCGAGCAGGGGACGTGCATGAGCGACACAATTCATGAAAGGGACACTGCGGTCCAAGGCCGCATCGACATGCGCGACGTGTCGATCCGCTTCAACGTCAACGGTGGGGCGGTCGACGCCGTGAGTGGCGCGTCTATCCACGTGGAACCCGGCGAGTTCGTGTCGCTTATCGGGCCTTCGGGTTGCGGAAAATCCAGCCTTCTCAACGTGGCCGCCGGATTCGTTCAGGCCAGCGCCGGGCAAGCTCTTTTAGATGGTGCGCCGATCGTGGGTCCCGGCTCGGACCGTGGCGTGGTGTTTCAGCAGTACTCGCTGTTCCCCTGGATGACCGTTCGCAAGAATGTTGAGTTTGGACTCAAGATTCAAGGCATGTCTGCGTCCAAACGCGAGACGCAGGCACGGACACTGTTGGGTCTCGCCGGTCTCCTGCATTTCGAGAGCCACTATCCGTCGCAGCTGTCGGGCGGCATGAAGCAGAGGGTCGGGATCGTCAGGGCACTGGCGACAAGTCCCCAGGTCCTGCTCATGGATGAACCGTTCGGCGCGCTTGATTCTCAGACCCGCGCGGTTATGCAGGAGATCTTGACCAATATGTGGCAGCGCTTGCGAATATCCGTGCTCTTCATCACGCACGATATCGACGAGGCCATCTTCCTCTCGGACCGCATCTACGTCATGACGGCTCGTCCGGGCCGCGTGAAGTCAGAGATCGTGGTGCCTTTGCCCAGGCCCAGAACGCCGGAGATGACCGGCACCCCGCAGTTCGCCGACATGGTGAAAACCATCAAGGCGCTTATCCGGGAGGAGAGCTTGGCGGCCATGGGCGGCGAGCTGCACGAGGGAGGGCTCGCCGGATTGAGCACCGAAGTCGGTCCTCACGGCGTGTCGGAAGTCGTGTGACCATGGAGAGCGCCGCGCACCCCGTCGATGTGGTGTTTCATCAGGCCTCTGGCCGCTTGTCCGTGTCGTGGAGCGATGGCTTGTCCGGGATGTTTGCATCCCCTGCACTACGGGCGGCGTGCAAATGCGCCGGCTGCGAGTCTGCACGCCGCGCCGGCCGCGCGCCAGTGATCTCCCCCCTGCTTCGGCTCCAGGCGATCCACCCCATGGGGGAATTCGGCCTGCAACTTGTCTTTGAGGACGGGCATGACCGGGGTGTCTATCCCTGGCAGTATCTGCGTGCCCTTTCGATGGATTCGAGAGACGCAACTTAACTTCATCATGAGCAATATCTACGAAGCTGAAGTCTTGACGGTTCACCATTGGACCGACCGGCTGTTCTCCTTCACGACGACACGCGACCCGGGTTTCCGCTATCAGAGCGGCCAGTTCGCGATGATCGGGCTGACCGTCGACGAGCGCCCCTTGATGCGTGCCTATAGTATGGTGAGCCCCCACTACGAAGAACGTCTGGAGTTCCTCAGCATCAAGGTTCCAGATGGTCCCCTGACTTCCCGGCTCCAGCACGTCAAGACTGGCGACAAAGTGCTGATCGGCCGCAAGGCGTCGGGCACGCTCCTCACGCAGAACCTGATCCCAGGCAAGCATCTGTATCTGCTGTCGACGGGCACCGGCCTGGCCCCGTTTATGAGCGTCATTCGCGATCCGGACGTTTATGACCTCTACGAGCAGGTCATCCTCGTCCACGGATGCCGCGAGGTTGGCGAACTCGCATACAAGACTGTGATCGAGGAGGAGCTGCCTCGAAACGAATGGTTTGGCGAGGTTGCCGCGGCCAAGCTTCGCTACTACCCGACGGTCACAAGGGAGCCTTTTAGAAATCAGGGACGAATTCCGTCACTTCTGAGCACGAACCAGATCTCCGACGAGCTGGGGCTTCCCCCCTTGAATGTCGAGAACGATCGCTTCATGTTGTGCGGCAGCCCCGCGATGCTTCGCGACACGCGCGCGCTGCTCGACGCCCTCGGCATGCAGGAGGGCAACATGAGCCATCCGGGCGAGTACGTCATTGAACGGGCTTTCGTCGCTAAGTGAACCAGTGCACGGAGCTTTGTCAACTTACCAATATCGAGACAAGGCAGCGGGGAACGTTCCCACTGCTCAGGAAGCGGTAGACGGATTTTTGGCCACTTCAGTGAATTCATGCCAGCCAGCGAATCTCGCAGCGAGATGCTTGCGGTAGAGCGAAGCGCGCAGCAGATGTCGCTTGAGCGCGAAATGCTGCCGGATCGACCCGAAGTTCGACAGGAAGGCCTGCGTACGCTTCGGGTCTCGGAATCCACGCATGCGCCGCTCGCGTTCGCGGGTCGGCTGATGGCTGTTCTCGGCCCGATTGTTCACGCGGGCGGCGGCCTTCACGAACACGTGCTTGACGCTGGCCAGCTCCGCGATGTCGGCCTTTGCGGCCGGATAGCTGCGCAGCTGGTCGGTGACGATCTGGCGCGGCGCTGGGCAGGAACGCAGTATGCGCAGGAAGAAGCGTTTGGCCGCAGCCTTGTCGCGCCGCTTCTGCAGCAGGATGTCGAGTTCGGCCCCATGTTCGTCGACCGCCCGCCATAGCAGATAGGGCTCCCCGCGCAACGTCACGAACATCTCATCCAGATGCCACGTGCTGCCTGGTTTGCGGCGCGCAGCCTTGACGCGATGCGCGAAGCCGGCGCCAAACTTGTCGCACCAGCGGCGGATCGTCTCGTAGCTGACGACCACGCCGCGCTCGAACAGCAGTTCCTCGATGTCGCGCAGGCTCAGATTAAACCGGAAATACCAACGCACCGCGCAGCTGATGACCGCTGCAGGAAACCGGTGGCCGTGATAGAGCGATTTCTTCTTCATCGCCCATCTTACGCGACCAGCCTGCCAACGTGAAAAAGCCCTCTGCGCTATCGCTTCTTCCCGCTGCGCCGATGCCGCGGTGAACAGTTCGAGGAGGCCGCCGCCCTTTAGGGTTACTTTGACAGCTAGTGTTTGCGGGCTCCTCTTCAGAGGCGACACAGTTTCTCTTGTTCCGGACAGCGTGCTTCGAACCTGGCCTGGGCATCGGATGCCTGCTGGAAGGCGGCTACAAAGGCCTTCTTGAGCGGTCGTCAGCCAACTATGGCTAAAGCAACTTCTTAGCGCCCTTGGCACTAGATTTTGCCAACGCCTCGCAGTCAGGGGCTAAAGTATATGGCTCTCCTTTCGCTACCTTTTGGAGAACAACCCCCTTCTTATGCGCAGGCAAGCCATCCACAACCAGATAGACAGGCGACTCCTGCGATTTATTCGCTCCTGTGATCAGGTCTTTCGGCCATGGCCAGGAGTTCGGACACAACGGGCCGGGCAGGCAGCCATCACCGCCATCATTTCCGCCAGGGCGGCTTCCAGGCACATCGCGATGGCCACCTCTTCTTCGCACGCCAGCAGCTTGATGGCGCCGATTTCCCGCAGGTAAAGATGCGCGGGGCCCGTGGTACGAGCCAAGCGGCCGTCGCTTTGTGTCAGAGCTGCCGCGGCTTCCTGAACCACGTCCTCGTCCGCGGTGGGATGGATTGCGGATGCGTGATGTCACGTAGCCATGTCGAATGCAGGACTGCCCGCCTGCGCCCGGCGCTTACGCCTCCGCCGTGATCTTCCGTTCCTTGATCAGCTTGGCCCACTTGGCCTGCTCGGCCCGCATAAACTCGGCGAACCGCTCCGGCGAGCCGCCGCCATCCTCCGCGCCGAACTCCTCCAGCTTTGCAGCCACATCCGGCATGGCGAGGACCTTGTTCACATCGGCATTGATGCGCGCGACCATCGCCGCGGGCAGGCCGGCCGGCCCGACAACGCCAAACCAGATGCTGGCGTCGAACCCGGGAAAGCCAGATTCCGCCACGGTGGGCACATCGGGATAGCTCTTGACGCGCTTGTTTCCGGTCTGCGCAATCGCCATCAGCTTGCCATCCTTGATAAAGGTGGTCGCGGTCGTCATGCCTTCGAAGGCGAATTGCACATGCCCGCCAAGCAGGTCAGTAGCCAGCGGCGCCGAGCCCTTGTAGGGCACATGCAACACGGAGATGCCGGATCGCTGCTCGAACAGCGCCAAGGCCAGGTGCTGGGCGGAGCCCGAGCCGGCGGAGCCGAACGTGATCTGCTTGGGCGACTTCCTGGCGAGTTCGATCAGCGCCTGCACGGTCTTGACGGGCTGCGCGCGGCTGGCGATCAGCACCTGCGGCGTCTTGCCGACCAGCGCAATCGCCGTGAAATCCTTCTCGGCCGAGTAGTTGAGCCTGGCATGCAGACCGGGCGCGATGCCGAGCGCGTTGATATGGCCCAGCATCAGCGTATTGCCGTCCGGCGCCGCCTTGGCCACTTCGGCCGCGGCGATCAGTCCGGCGGCGCCCGCCTTGTTGTCCACCACGACCGGCACGCCCCACAGCGCACCGAGCTTGTTGGCGACGATGCGGGCAATCACGTCTGTGCCGCCGCCGGGAGGAAACCCGACGACCACGCGAATCGGGCCTTTTGGCAGCGCGGGATCGGCCGCCAGCGCCGGCAAGGCGCTGGCGGTGGTGAGAGTGGCAAGGGCACGGGTGAAAGCGCGGCGGTCCATGATGGTTGTCTCCAAGGTCTACTTTATTGTTTGATGCGGTGCTGCCGACGGCCGGGACGACTTCAGGCGGTGGTTGTCCACTTGCCGTACTTCGCCACCTGCTGCTCGTCGAAGCCGAAGCCCAGCCCCGGCGTCTGGTGCAGGACGACGCGGCCGTCCTTGTGGCCAAGCTGCCGGTCGATCAGGCGGCGGAAATTCAGCACTTGGTCGTCCCAGAAGAATTCCACATAGCGCGCGTTCGGCGTAGCCGCCACCAGCGGCGCGTGCACATCATGGAACCAGTGCGGGCACACCTGCACGCCGTAGCCGGCGGCAATGGCCGCGATGCGTTTCCACTCGGTGATGCCGCCGCACACCGCCGCATCCGTCTGCAGGATGGCGGCGCCGCCCATGTCGAGCAACTGCTTGTGGTACCAGCGGCCGTAGCCGATCTCCGCGGTGGCCACGGGGATGGAGGTCAGCTTTGCCAGACGGGCGTGGCTTTCGATGTCGTCCGGGCCAAACGGCTCTTCGATAAAGTACGGCCGGTACTGCTCGATGCGGCTGAGATACTGCATCGCCTGCACCGTGTCGACCCATCCGTTATTGCAGTCCAGCATCAGCTCCACGTCCGGCCCGATGGCTTCGCGCGCGGCCTTCACGCGGGACTCCTCGCCCTTGGGGTCCCAGCGCCCGGTCTTCATCTTGACCGCCTTGAAGCCGAGCTCGACATAGCTGGCCATTTCCTCGCCGACCATCGCGGCGGTCTTGCCCTCCATGTAATAGCCGCCGCTGGCGTACGCGGCCACCGTGTCCAACTCGACGGCGCCCAGGTATTTGTGCAAGGGCAGTCCGACGGCCCGGGCGTTCATGTCCCACAGCGCGATGTCCAGCGCGCTGATAGCGCGCATGACGGTGCCCATGCGGCCCTGCAGCAAGGCCTCCTGGTACATCTGTTGCCACAGGCCTTCCACGCCGAGCGATTCCTTGCCGATCAGCACGGGTGCGAGCAATTGCTCCACCGCGACGCGGAACAGCTCGCCGCCGGCGCTGCCGACATAGCAGAAGCCGATGCCTTCGACGCCCTCGGCGGACCGCACCCGCACCAGCCCGTAGTGCCGCTCGGTGACGGTGCGGTTAGAGAAGGAGGTGACGTGCTCCAGCGGCACGCGGGCGACACAGACTTCAATGGACTGGATGATCGGCATGACGGTCTCTCTCGGTGTTTTTGGGTGACTGGGTAAGTGCCCCTAGTGTTGCTCACCGAAACCAACCGAAAAAGCGCTGCCAGGATGTTTCTGAACACGTAACATACGTGGTTATGGATACCACCTTCCTGCATACCTTCGTGGTCGTCGTGGACGCGGGCTCCATCGCGGAAGCCGCGCGGCGCCTGGACCTGGCGCCCACCACCGTCGCGCAACAGATCAAGGCGCTGGAAGCCGACATCGGCAGCAAATTGTTGGCGCGCTCGGGCCGGACCGTCCGCGCGACCCTTGCCGGCAGCCGCATCCTGGAGCGTGCCCGGCTGGTGGTGCGGGAGGTCGGCAACCTGCGCTCCGAGGCATCGGACACGGCACTGCCGGCCGGCCCGTTGCGCCTTGGCTCCGCGCCGACCGCGCTGATGGGCCTGCTGCCGAGCGCTCTGCGGGAATGGAAGCAGCGCTACCAGGGCATTGAGATCTTTATCGAGCCGGGTACGTCAGCGACGCTGATTTCCAAAGTCATCGCCGGCGAACTGGATGCCGCAGTGCTGGTGCAGCCCTCCTTCGCCATGCCCAAGACCTGCGAGTGGGTGCCGCTGCGCAACGAGCCGTTGATCCTGCTGACGCCCGCGGGCATGAAGGTCACGGACCCGTTGCAGACGATTGCCCGCGAGCCGTTTATCCGCTATGACCGCAGCGTGGTGGCGGGAAAACTCGCCGACGACTACCTGCGCCGCCACTATGTCCGGCCGCAGGTGCAGTTCGAGCTGGACGGGATCGAGCCCATTGCCAAGCTGGTGGCGGAGGGCCTTGGGGTTTCCGTATTGCCGGACTGGGCGGCAAGCGGCCAGCAAGATGCCCGGGTGCGGCGCTGGGCGCTGCCCGCGCCGTGCCCGCAGCGGACGGTGGGCATGGTGTGGCTGCACTCGTCGGTGCGCTCGCCGCTGGCGGCGGTGCTGGCGGGGCTGCTGGATCTCAACCGCCCGGCGCCGGAAACGGGCCCGAGCACGGCGACGGTAGCGGAGCGTTGGCGGGGCGTTGGCGCGGGGAGCGCCTGAACGCTGCCCGCCGCCACGCTTCAGGGTTGCGCGGGCCTTTCCCGTTTGCGAGGCCTGGGATTTCCACAAATCCCAGGGGCGTTGCGCCTGCCCTCGTGGGACTCGGCGCACATTGCGCATTCCGCTTCAGTCAGGTAAGTCACTTCACCCAACTGCTTCTTCGGAAGGTCGCGCCGCGCACGCTGATCGTTGATGAGGTCCGTTTCGGGGTCATCGTATTTTTTGTGCGGAATCTGGCGCTAGCAAGCCGGAATGCCGCTTGCAGCAAGGCGTCACGGGTTATCCAGCCTCGCGCGTCCGCTGATTTTTCAAGTGATGAACCACGCCGCTACCCCCTCTCGTTCCGCTAGCCACACCGGATACTGAACTGAGCTTCAGGTGTCCGCGGACAGGAAGCTCACCGCCGCCGCGTTCCACCAGCTCGCCGCCGTGCCGCCCGCGGCTGAGTGGTTTGCGGATCTCGACAACCCACGCACGCGGCGCGCCTACCAGACCGACCTGCAGGACTTCATGACCTTCGCCGGCATCGCGCGACCCGAGGAATTCCGCCTCGTCACACGCGCGCACGTGCTGGCCTGGCGCGCCACGCTCGAGGCCCGCGCCCTGGCAGGCGCCATCATCCGCCGTAAGCTGGCCGCGCTAAGCAGCTTGTTCGACTACCTGTGCGAGAAGCATGCGGTCGACTTCAACCCGGTCAAGGGCGCGCGGCGCCCACAGTCGTGGCGCGGGTGTACGCGTGGGCGCGCGAGGGTGCTGCGCCAGCGACCCCTCACGCCGCTGCAGTCGGGCAACAACAACATCCGTGCCACCTACCGTAAGGGCCTAGGGACCTCGGGCAACCTTCCGGCCGGCCGACTCACTACGCTGCTGGCGGTGGAGGCTTGGACGTTTTCGAGGATCCAATAGCACGGGTCTGGTCGTCCGCACTTTCAGTACCAATCGAACGTCTCAATCGGGAAGATGACTTTCGAACTACAGTTTCTGCAGAACTGGGGGGAAGGACCAGCACGAGCGGAATATAGCGGCTTGACGCCTCACCCTTGGAAGGCGAAAAACAAGGGGAACCTCATTCCTCCACCGAGGAACGAACGCCTCACACCTGAAGCTCTATGTCCAGCTTGACTAGGTCGCCTCTGTAAATCACTTCAGCAAAATAAAGCACCTTGCCGCCCGGTGCCTCGAACGTCCGCTCGACATAAGCTGCGGGAGCACCCAATGGGACACCAAGGTGGGTAGAAGTCTCGGCGTCAACTGCTCTAACAGTGAGAGTCTGATGAGCTCTTGCAATGAATGATCCGTACTTTGCTACAAGCACAGGGATGGCGGCACTGTTTCGGAACTCTTGTGCGGCTTGGTTGAAAATCCCCGCGTCGATGTGAACTGCAATAACGCAGTACGGAACGCCTCCCTCGGAGTGAACGCGTCGAATCCGCACGAAGGGCCGATCGTTGCCAGTACCGATGTGGGGCGGCAGGGAAACAATCCGTTCATCAAGCGTGAGAATCTCCGGCGGTGTCCGAACGTACATGTCGGCGAGCGCGCGGAGCGTTGTTTGGACCTCGATAGTCTTGATGGGTGTGCGTCCCCGCGTCACATAGGTTCCGCGTCCTTGCATTGATTCCAGCAACCCCTCCTGCACGAGAACTTGCACTGCCTGGCGCGCCGTCAGTCTTGCCACACCGAATTCTTCGGCAAGCTCGTTCAGAGACGGTAGGCACGTACCCTCTGGCCATATACCGCGAGCTATTCGCTGACGCAGCGCTTCAGCTAGCACGCCGTACTTGGGAGCCATTCCTCGTCGCAGATTGCTCGGAGTGTCTCGAAAAGATGGAGGGGTAATCGACATAGATTTTGCTTTGCTGTTGCCAAGTATAGATTGTGGGGGATTGCTTCGCGTCGCTGGCCAGTTAGTGCGACCACTTCTGGCGCCAGTCGTCGAGCCAGCTAGGTTCGAGGCGCTGGTGTTGTACGCAACCGTAAGCCCCCTTTGCGGCCAAGTTCTCGTCAAGTCACCAATCGTCCCTCCTACTGTCGCGAGCCACTCATCTCCAGTGGCACAACACTCACGATGAGTCGCAGAGCCTCGCCTGTGGATGTGCAACAGGTCAGTACGTCACCAAAGCTCCTGTACCGGCTCTTCAGGGTATCGGATGTGGTCGGGAGCACGCAACGTCGCGTGTCGATGCGAGCTTGTACGGGTAATCCCGAATTACGGCTCCCTCCAAGCTTGCTACTATAGTTCTATAGTTATATACCTTTAAACACTGTGGTGACACCTATGGCCCGTGACCGGATCGTGATTTCGGAATGGATGAACCGCGACGCGGTCGACAAGCTGCGCGTGAACTATGACGTGCTCTACGCCCCCGACCTGGTTGAGCAGATAAATGAGCTCTATGCAGCACTTTCTGATGCCGGTGGGCTCATCGTACGGAATCGAACTCAGGTCACTGCTGAGCTCCTCCATGCCGCTCCGCGCCTCCGTGTCGTCGGACGACTCGGCGTAGGGCTAGAGAACATCGATTTGGCCGCGTGCCGGATCCGGACGGTCGCTGTATGTCCAGCCGTGGGTGCGAATGGGCGCTCCGTGGCGGAATATGTTCTTTGCAGCGCGATGATGCTCTTGCGAGGCATTTATCAACATAGCGGGGAAGTCGTTTCGGGAGCTTGGCCGAGAGCTGCGCTCGCGCAAGGTCGCGAGGCGATGGATAAGACCATAGGCATTATTGGTTTCGGCTCAATTGGAAGAATGACTGCGGAGCTGGCAGAGGCGGCTGGCTTCCGGGTGCTCTATTGGGGAGAGGCGAATCCAGCAGCCGCTGCTAGTCATGAGACTGGACGCTGTCGGCCGGCTGCCAGCCTGAACGCTCTCCTCGCGCAATCGGATGTTGTCAGTCTTCATGTACCGATTGCCCCCGAGACGCGAAACCTCATCAGCGCTACGCAGTTAAGCATCATGAAGGATGGAGCCATCCTGATTAACGCTGCTCGCGGTGGCGTTGTCGACGAGGTAGCTGTTGCAGCGGCCTTACGCGCCGGCACGTTGGGCGGGGCAGCCATCGATGTGTTTGAAGACGAACCGCTGAAAGCAAACAGCCATTGGCAAGGCTGTCCGAATCTGATCCTCACGCCTCATGTGGCTGGATTATCCAGAGAGTCCAATGAACGGGTATCGCATTCTGTTGCTGATGCGGTGCATGCCAACCTATCCAACTAAAAATTCTTTGTAGGAGACAATCATATGACAGTCCGTCGCAGGTGGTTAGCCGCTCTCACTGTTTCTATCTTCGTTAGCCCCTTACTGTCTTTTGCTCAGTCCTGGCCGGAAAAGCCTGTAACGGTTGTCGTTCCGTATGTGGCCGGTGGAGGTGTTGACCCTGTAGCACGTCTTGTCTCGGCCAAGCTAACCGCACGCTGGAAGCAGCCGGTGGTCGTAGACAACCGCTCCGGCGCGAGTGGCACGATCGGTGCCAGTTTGGTTGCTCGTGCCGCTCCTGACGGCTACACCATTCTTATGTCCGCTACCGCTGAAGTCGCTATCAATCAACACTTCATGTCGAAGATGCTGTATCAGCCGGAGCGCGACCTCAAGCCCGTCACCTTGCTTGTAAAGCTGCCGTTCGCGCTGGTGACTTCGCCCTCAAAGCCGTTTACCGATATGGCGAGTCTCATTAGCTACGCCCGCAAGAATCCCGGCAAGGTCACCTATGCATCCTCCGGGTCCGGAACTCCCCAACATCTGGCTGGCGTATTGCTTGAGAAACTGGCAGGAATTCAGCTTCTACATGTGCCATTCAAGGGCGTCGCACAGGCAATGACAGACGTTTTGAGCGGGCAAGTCGATATCGGATTCGTTGGCTTGCCGACCGGCATTCAACAAATTCAAGCAGGTAAGCTTCGTGCCTTGGGCGTGTCGTCTACGCGACCGTCCCCAGCAGCGCCTCAGATCCCCGCTATTTCGAAGAGCCCGGGCCTCGAGAAATTCGAACTGATCCAGTGGTTCGGCGTATTCGTGCCCACAAAGACTCCTGAGCCTCTTGTCGCGAAGATACAACATGATATTGCGGATGTCCTGGCGATGCCTGAGGTCCGTGAGAATCTCGCGAAATTGGGCGCGGAACCGAGTGGTATGCCGGTTTCTGAATTTACGGCATTCGTGAAAACCGAAAGCGACAAGTTCAGCAAGATCGTAAAGGCTGCCAAGATTGAGCAATAGACCTCCATGCTACCTATGGCGGCACCCTTTGGCTCGAGGGTTGTGTTTCAAGTTCTCGTGGCGGCTTCGCGAGCGTACCGCTACCACAATCTCACACCCTTAACGCGAGTATTTTCGAATGAACACTGTCGACCACGATACAGACTTGGCGTTCACGCTTGAGAAAATTGAGGCGTTCGTTTTTCGCGCACCAGCCGACCCGCCTGTTCAAACATCATTCGGCATTATGAAGAGTCGGCCCGCCGTACTGCTCAGGGTAACCGATATGCAGGGCGCGCAAGGCTGGGGCGAAGTTTGGTGCAACTTCCCGAGTGTTGGGGCAGAACACCGCGCCCGAATGGCTACGGCATACTTGCCTCAACTGGTGTCCGGGCGGAGATGGGAGAACCCCCAAGAGTGCTTCCAGGAGCTCACTAAGCGATTAGCCGTGCTGGCACTCCAATCCGGGGAGCCGGGACCGCTGCATCAGATTGTTGCCGGTCTGGATGTGGCGATATGGGACCTGCTTGCACGCCGAGTTGGCTTGCCATTATGGAGGCTTCTCGGGGAGGCCCAAGGCGACGAGCTGAAAGCTATACGTGTTTATGCCTCAGGTCTAAATCCGACTGCCCCAGAGAAGCTTGCCGAACAAAAGCTGAACGAAGGCTACAAGGCCTTCAAGTTGAAGGTGGGCTTCGGAGCTGATCGAGACGAGAGGAATCTCTCAGCAGTGAGAGAGGTGATTGGTGACGCACCGTTCATGGTTGACGCAAACCAGGCGTGGACCACCAAGGAAGCTATTGCCGCGGGCCGACGCATGGCCCGATTTGACCTGGAATGGTTGGAGGAACCCATCAGAGCGGACGCAACGTCAGTCGACTGGGCCCAGTTGGCGCGAGAGCAGCCGCTCCCCTTGGCTGGTGGTGAAAATGTGGCCGGTGCAAATCAATTTGCTCTGTTTGTCGCTGACCCAGCCATTGCAGTGGTACAGCCCGATATTGGGAAGTGGGGTGGCTTCAGCGGCTGCCTTGGAGTTGGCCGCACCGCACTGCGCAATGGAAAGCTATTCTGCCCACATTGGCTCGGTGCAGGGATAGGCTTGACGGCATCGCTTCACCTCAAGGTTGCAGTAGGCGGCGACGGCTATGTGGAAGTTGACGCCAATCCCAACCCACTCAGGGAAGTTCTCGCGCAGCCCGCGTTTCATCTGATGGACGGGTGTGTTCAACTCAACGACTCGCCTGGGCTGGGTGTAGCGCCAGATCTCAACGCCTGCCGGGAATTCGGTGTCCAACTGGACTAATTTAGAAGCGCTCGAGACTAGGCCGAGGGCGATGCCAATGGGAAGGACATCCGGCGCACGCATCGCTAGACCAATCGCTAAGAAACCGCTGTCCTGCAGAGGCCGGCGCTGCAAGCTCCCACGTTACCGAAGGCCAGGTCGCCGACATCTCGTGTGCCAGCGAACTGGTCGAGCATTGCGTACCGGAGCGGTTATCGCCGCTAAGGGTTACGACGCCGACGCACTGGTGAAAACGATCAGTCGCAGTGGACGGCCGGCGCCGTCCACTGCCAGATGCAGCTTGGTAGTCAGTCCGCCACGCGAACGCTGTGGATCGGCCGTACAGGGTCCCCGTGGCGCGACTTGCCGGCGGAGTTTGGTCGATGGCAATCGGTGTACATGCGTTTCTCCCGATGGCGACGCAAAGGCGTCTGGCAGACGCGTAGCACAGGCCGTGGCGGGCGAGACGGAAATCGAACATATCCTGATCGACTCAACCATCGTACGAGCGCACCAGCACTCGGCTGGTGACGCACGGCTTCGAGAAACCAGCGATTGTCGGCAGCCGTACGACCGCGGTCGCCTTCCTTGCCAGGCAAGATGGGTTCGACTTTGCGCCGATTCGGGCGACCGGGGCGAAGGTTGTCATCCCCCGCGCTCGAATCGCAAGACCAAGCGCCGCTACAGTCGTGTGCTTTACCGCACGCGCAACCTGGTCGAACGCTTTTTCAATCGCATCAAACATTTTCGTCGCGTTGCCACTCGATACGACAAGCTTGCCGATAGCTATCTAGCCTTCGCATCGCTTGCCTGTGCGTTTGGACCATTTGTGAAAATGTGAACAGACCCCAGCGACGTCCAAACCTTTTCAAACCGTCTTTACGAGATACAGAAATGCATCGCCCTCGCTGGCAACAGGAAGGTAGTGAACCGGACTACCGCTTTTCACTGGCAAACGAGCGTACTTTCCTTGCGTGGATCCGTACGGCCCTTGCTCTATCGGCCGGAGGCCTTCTGCTACAGCAATTGGCGTCTCGCGTCCCTTCACCAGGCTCAACCTTTTGGCTTGCGCTCGCACTAGGCGTAGCTGCCCCTCTCCTCTGTATAGGAGCGTACATGAGATGGAAGGCAATTGAGATCGCCATGCGCAATGGTAGATCCCTGCCGCATGGATACGGCATTCCTGTGCTAGTGTCCTGAGTCAGAAATTCATTGCATTATTGATATCGCCTTGTACTCTGCATTGAAGGCACACACAGGGCGAGGCAGCGATGAGAGG